>NZ_BAACAP010000194.1:0-68569 GCF_045865695.1 Scytonema hankhaensis NUACC26 | reverse complement strand
GTGGATGTGCGGCGTACTCAAGTGGCATAGGGCGGTAGACCGCTATAAGGAATTTGAATTACGGAATAACTCGACAGAAAAGCGGTTACTCCAAGGTCTCACAGGGTTAGGCACTGGCGCGACCCAAATAAGACCAAGTGTCGGTCAGGAAACAATTCAAACCAATGTTCGGCCAGTGGTGCAGAACTTAAGGTACTAAAGCTTGAGACAATTTTTCCACGACACAAAGAACGCATATTTAGGCACATTTACGGTATCTGGATTAAGGCAATAACACAATAAGGCAATATCATTGGCTTTACTATACCAAAAACGGTTTAGAACCTAACTTTCTAAAATTGCCAAAAACTCGTAGGGGTGCAAGGTCTTGCGCCCCTACAAATGCTATCAAACTATTCCGAAAAAGAACAGTTATTAGTCGTTTACAGTATAAAATAAAATGTATTTGTTCGGAAAGCACCTTCCAATTCTTTGCTACCTCTACTTATTGAGCGGATACAAAATTTCATAATTTGGTTCTAGTCAAAATTCCTCATGGGGAAACTGTAGAATATAAACAACAGTGGAATATTCTCAAATATCTAAGTGATTTTACTGAAGATTATAATTGTTGCAAAAACAACAATTATAATGCTATGCTGAGTGCAGTCATTTATCAGAAATAGTCGAGCTTTTAACTTACAACCTAAGCATCCCTTCACTGGAAAAGTGGTTCTTCTGCTACAGTTTTCCTGTTACTGAAAGTAAAGGGTGAGCAGTATGTAGTACCAAAACAAGAAAGTCAAAAAATTGTGACAAAAGCTTGCCAACGACTCTACATTATGAACGGCTGAGTGCGTTCGCCCAGCCGCGCAAGCCGTACCCGGCTTATCGCGACTAACGACACTGTGTTTCAAGCAATCGTGCTCATTTAAGTTGGGTGCTTCAATCGCCATTAGTTCAGTTATACTAAGGAGCTTAGACTTATTATTGAAGCTGGGTTGCTTTAAGTTGGTTTACGCTGTTGTCTTCAGAAGCTAAAATTGCTGGTTGATTGAGAACTGCTGTAAGCCAAATTGTTTAACGCTTTACTGTAACCCGATTGGACTTTGAACAAAAGTTAGAGATATCATACTTTTGCCATAGGATTTGTTAATTTATATGAACTCATGGGAACACAAATTAACCTAGACTTAGATGTTGATATTCAACCAGTCGTTGACGTTAATCCCGTTTTTGCCCGCCACGAAACCTTTCACCCTCGGTTTGGTTGGATAAAAAAGGGTTTTGATGGTGCTGTGAAAGATTCTGGTATATTTTTGCGGGAAGATGCTCCCGTGCGGTTGGGGGTAGGAAAAAACATGGTGAGTTCTATTCGTTACTGGTGTAATGCGTTTAAAGTACTGGAAGAAGATCGCCCATCTGATTTTGGCGATCGCCTTCTAAGCGATGATGGTTGGGACCCGTTTCTTGAAGATCCAGCATCGCTATGGCTTTTGCATTGGTATTTACTGAAGCCACCATGTAATGCGGCTGCATGGTATTTTGCGTTTAACCTTTTCCGAAGCACGGAATTTTCACAGGACGAATTCCTGAATGGATTGTGTGGCTATAGGGATAATGTTTCTTCTCGCATTGTTGAATCTTCCTTAAAAAAGGATGTTAGCTGTATTTTAAGGATGTATGTAGAACAAGGAACTTCTAAAACTGGTGTTAGTGAGGATAGCTTGGATTGTCCCTTCACTGAACTGGGAATTATTCATACAGCTGGGGACTCCAGACACTATACTTTCCGAATTGGTGGAAAAGGGAATTTACCTGCTGAAATAATCGTTTCCGCTTGTCTGGAATACGCGAGTTGGGTGGGGCGAGAACAAAGAACTATCTCTATATCCCGTCTCATGTACGAAATTGGTAGCCCTGGAATGACGTTTAAGCTTTCGGAAAGTGCAGTCTGTGATGCGATCGAAGAGGTAGCAAGGAATTTAAACTCAATTGCACTTTCTGAATCTGCGGGCTTAATTCAATTTTCATATAAAGAAAAGCCAGATGTGCTTGCAGAAAAGATTTTAGACGAATACTACAGAGGTTAGGTTGGTGGAACAAAAAATGAACAAATTCTTATCTGAATATTTCGATCTTCGGCGGCGTTATTCTCGTTCCATCAACATTGAGCGGGATTTTGATAACCTTGATACTTTGGTGGGCTACATACTTACTGAAAGAACAGTTGATGCAACAAGACGTATATTAGCGGGATTTACTGGAACCTCTAACCATCGTGCTTGGACGCTGACGAGCGTATATGGTACGGGGAAATCTGCCTTTGCTCATTTTTTAGCATCTCTATGCGCTCCAGAAACAAATGAAGTACGTGATGCGGCTTTAGGACTGGCATCCTTAACATTCGGTTCTCGCAGTTCTGAATACGAAGTCCTTTCAGAAAGAATACCGAAACAGGGCTTGTTCCGGGCTATAGCTACAGCACAAAGAGAACCAATAAGCAACACAATTGTTCGTGCCTTGGAACGAGGAGCCGAAGCTTTTTGGTCACCACAAAAAAGGGGTAAACTTAGCGTAGCTCGAAAACTGGTAGACCTTAGCACACAAATTGTAGAGGGAGAAAAGGTAGACAGTCGGGAAATTCCGACTCTGGTAAAAGAAGTGGCTTTAGCTGCTGAAACAGATATTTTGCTGATAATTGATGAATTAGGGAAAAATTTAGAATTTACCGTTCAAAACCAAGGTGCTGAAGATTTGTATCTGCTACAGCAACTCGCTGAACTTTCAAATGACAAGGGTTATAAAGTATATGTAGTAGGTGTGCTGCACCAAGCCTTCGCAGACTATAGCGAAAGATTAGCGACCGTACAGCGTAATGAATGGGCGAAGATTCAGGGCAGATTTGAAGACGTTCCCTTTCAAGACTCGGCAGCACAAATGATGCGGTTAATTTGTCAAGCAATTGACCGTTCGGGTGCAGAAGAGTTGCGGGGTACAGTCCAAAATCAAGCAGTTGAATGGTTTGATAGTTTGCCAAGCGATCTAAAAGCTGATTATACTCCAGCTTTGCTGTTTGATACTTATCCTTTGCATCCCATCACAGCACTGGTGTTACCCACGTTATGCACTCGATACGCTCAACACGATCGCTCATTATTTACATTTCTCACGAGTGCTGAACCATATTCTTTTAAAAATTTTCTGAAGGAAACAAAAGTTGAGGGGGATGTTTTACCAACGCTCAAGCTGGATCGAGTCTACGATTATTTTATTGAAGCAGTTGGTACGGGTTTTGCTTCTCGACCAAATCTTCAGCGTTGGGTAGAAATTCAGAATTTGATTGCTGATGTGAGTAAACGTTCGGATTCTGATGATAGTTTACGGGTTTTGAAGACGATTGGTATTCTCAATCTCGTCACGACGACTGGTTCTATGAGGGCAACTCGCAACTTGGTTACATTAGCAATGTGTGACGATCCTTCCGATCGTGCCAAAAACTATTGGGAAAAAGTCATTGAGAATCTCCAGCAAAAAAGTATCATTACTTATCGTCGGCAAATAGATGAGCTCAGAATTTGGCAGGGATCGGACTTTAATGTTGATACGGAACTCACCACGACTAAAAATAGCGATCGCTCGTCTTTAGTTAATCTTCTTTCTAACATCCGTCCCCTTTCACCAGTAGTTGCTCAGCGTCATAGCTATAAAACAGGTACAATCCGTTACTTTGAACGTCGCTACATAGACAGTTCGGAGGATTTAAAGGAATTGGAATGTTCCAGCAAAGATTGTGACGGTTTGATTGGTTACTGGATGGATGACGCTGAACCAACTCATGTACCTGCGACTACAGCTGATGGTAAACCACTCATTATACTGTGTGCAGCTAAGTTAGATATATTGCGAATTCGAGCGAGAGAATTTGCTGCATTAAAGAAGATTCAAACAAACGCCCCTGAGTTGCAAACTGATGGCGTAGCGAGATTAGAAGTTCGCTATCGTTTGATACAAGCCGAACAATTGTTGGATGAAACCCTTTCCCAAGCATTTGATATTAGGGAAAATCACAACTTGTGCTGGATTCAAGGCAAACAAGAAGCGATCGGTCACATTACTGATTTCAATGCCAAACTTTCAGATGTCTGCGCTCAAGTATACGATCGGGGTCTGATTCTTTGGAACGAACTGATTAATCGCCGTGAAGTCACTTCCCAAGGCGCAAAGGCAAGACGGGAACTGATTGAGGCAATGCTTGAACGTTCGGAACAGGAAAGGCTGGGGTTGCAAGGGTATGGACCAGAAGTCAGTATGTATTATTCTGTACTTGCTGAAACAGAAATCCACCGAAAGGAAAACGGTGAATGGGGATTTTACCCACCAAACAAGCGATCGGGTGTTTGGACTGTTTGGGAGGCAATAGATGATTTTTGTTTGCAAGCTACAGATAAGCCAGAGACGTTAGATAACCTCTATAAACTCTTTGAAGCACCTCCTTACGGTGTTAAAGGTGGAGTTATTCCAGTATTACTCGCAGCAGTTTTGTTGTACCACGTAGATGATGTTGGTGTTTATAAAGATGGTACGTTTATCCCCGTTTTGGGAGGAGAGCATTTTGAGTTACTAGTGAAAGATCCTTCTCGGTTCTCTGTGAAGTACTTTGAAGTGGTGGGATTGCGATCGCAAGTCTTTAAAGAACTCGAAGCGATTTTACGCAAAAAAGATGCAGCGGTGTCCTCCAAAATAAGAAACACTACCTTATTGATGGTGGTGAAGCCTTTATTTCAATTTGTTAAGAAATTATCAGCTTACACCCTTAAAACCAAGCGTTTAAGTAAAGAAGCACTAGCTGTGTTGCAAACGTTACAGCAGGCACAGGAACCTGATGTACTGCTATTTACTGCTTTACCACAAGCTTGTGGCTTACGTCCCATTGTTGCGAGTCAAGAAGATGATGGTACAGTAGCAAAAACACTGCGAAAAAAACTTGTTTCAGCACTGCATGAAATTCAAACTGCATACGATCGCTTACTCAGTGATTGTCAAGCCCTTCTTTACAACGCTTTTTCCGTGCGTAGCAATGAGGAGAAACTGAGAGAAGATTTGCGTGTAAGAGCCAGTTACTTGACAGGTCAAGTGATAGAACGCCGTTTAAAGAGTTTCGCTATGGCGGCGGCGGATGAAACAGCAACCGACTTTGAATGGCTAGAGTCAATAGTGATGATTATTGCTGATAAACCCGCCATTTCTTGGACAGATGAAGATGTAACAAATTTTGAAATTAAGCTGTCAGAAATTGCAAGACGGTTCAAAAACCTTGAGGCATTACAGAAAGATGCTCAAACTCGAAACAATGAGGGATTTGAAGCACGTAAAATTACAGTAACTCGTCCTGATGGGCAAGAAACTCATTCTTTGGTTTGGTTTGACCACGAGAACCAAGAGCAAATTGATAATGTAGTAGATGAATTGTGGAAAATTATTAATAAATTTGATAACCCGCAATTTCACCAAGCTGTTGTAGCCAAATTGACTGAACGTGTGTTAGGCTCAACAAGAACCGATAACCTTTCTCCAAGGAGAGATAAACTTAATAGTGACCAATTAAAAGTAAACAGCGATCGTTGACCAGGGCAAGAGCAAGAAGAGTATGGATAAGAAAAAAAGACGTATCTTAGGTCTATCCGGAGGCAAAGACAGCACTGCCTTAGCTGTTTTGCTACATAAGGAATATCCAGATATAGAGTATTTCTTTTGCGACACGCACAAGGAACTAGATGAAACCTACGAGTATCTAGACCGTATCAAAGCTAGATTGGGAATAAAAATTGAATACCTCAGCGCTGAGCGTGGGTTTGACCACTGGCTTGATATTTATGGCGGATTTTTGCCTTCCCCTAAAATGCGCTGGTGTACCAAAAAAATGAAAATAGAGCCTCTAGAAAAGTTTGTAGGTGATGATGAGGCTATCAGCTACATTGGCATTCGGGCTGACGAAAATCGGGAGGGTTATATCTCTACCAAACCTAATATCAAACCTGTCTTTCCTTTTAAAGAACGAGGACTTGTAAAAGCAGATATTATTGGTTTGCTTGAAGAAAGCGGAATAGGAATGCCAGATTACTACCGTTGGCGCAGTCGGTCTGGTTGTTTCTTCTGCTTTTTTCAACGGAAGTATGAATGGGTAAAGTTGGCAGAAGAGCATCCAGACTTATTCGCTGAAGCTGTGAAATACGAACAGGAACACAAAGACGGTAGGAGTTACACATGGACTGAAGGAGAAACGTTATTAGAACTCCTCAAAAGAAAAGAAGAAATTATTATTGAGCATGAGAAGGCAATGGCTAGGGAGAAAATACTTGCTCCTAGTAGATCGTTAGCAGAGGCGCTAGATTCTGTGCTTAATGAGGAAGAAGATGAACAGCCTTGCTTTGCTTGTCATTTGTGATTTTTTTCATTAGCTAACTCATCTGTTATTCAACCTTCTAATTCTCTCTATACTTTGGATGAAACTACAAGTAATCAATTACGAGATTGGATTTGCTCTTAATGCTTTACCGTTGGACAGAAATATCGAAAGTACCTCAAAAGCCAGGTGTTTATGCTTGGTATTATTCCCCAGAAATTACAGATTATGACTTAAGAAAAGCAATTGATGATATCAAAAACCTGAAGCAGATAGGAGAAGTACATTTAGCATCAGAGGCAGTAGAAGAATTTTTATATAATAGTATTTTTAGATATTTTAGAGAGGAACCATATCAAGCTTTTTTAAGCGGTCCTTTAAAACCACAATACCAAGGATACATTGAACATCAACCAAGCCTTTCTGAAACATTAGTATCAAGAATTCTAGAAGAACCAGAAAGACTTATAACAGTCAAAGAAGTCGTTGAAAAATCAGCACCAAATTTTGCTAGTCCTATCTATATAGGGATGTCAGAACGTCTTGGAGTCAGGCTGAAACAACACAAAAAACTTATTGAAAAATATCGTTCACAAGTTGAAGTTTCAGAAATTAATGAGAAAAATTTTGCTGCTGAAGAAACAGATAATTCAGATCGGGGTTTTGCTTTACAGATTTGCCGAAGAAATATTACTCCAAGCAGACTCTTTGTTGTAGTTAATATCCTGGAAAATATTAACAAAAAATATGTAGATGTTGAGAATATTCTTAATAGAATTCATTATCCATTGCTGGGGAGAAATTGATAAATGGCATTAAAAATTCGTAAAGAATCAGCTTTAAATTTAACACTCGAAGGATCGACAGGTTCGTTTAGTGTTGGAACAGGTCGTGATGGACAAAATTCTCTTGAAGTCAAATATTTTCTCACCCACGTTGGTCTAGATTTTTCTAGTATTTCAGATGAAGCTTTACTAAGCCATCTAGCCCCTGTAAGAGAAATTTTTGATTTTAAGCAACTGGATTTTGATGAAATCATGCAGCGAGACATTGATGATGCACGTGTCTCCTCAGAACTTATTCCTTATTTATTGGATGAAAAGTCAGTTGATTTGGTGAAGTTATTTCCACCAATTGTTGTTGTTGTACTTCCTGTTAAAGAAGGAGAAAACCGTCCAGCAGATTTATATCCGAAAGTTTATGAAGAAGAAACGTTGGAACAAAATGATGAAGCAGCTAAATACATACTGCGTGCGGGTGCTATAGGACAGGAAGTATTTCAGTTTGAGCAACCCATAGACGAAGGACAACGACTAAAGCACGACCTAGTACGGTTTCGTATAAATACTCATAAGACTCGCTTAGTTATTGTCGATGGTCAACACAGGGCTATGGCTTTACTCGCAATATATAGAAATCTGAAGGATCAGTGGTCAGATGAAAAGCGAGCTCCATTCAAAGAGTACTATTCAGAGTGGACGCCGAAATATATTCAGCAATTTAACCTTAAAGAAATTAACCTACCCGTTATCTTGTGTACATTTCCTTCGCTCAATGAGACATATGCTGGAGACTTCAATCTTAAAAAAGCTGCACGCTCAATTTTCTTAACTCTGAACAAGACGGCTCGAAAAGTTTCAAACTCTCGCAATATTTTACTTGACGATCAAGATATTATTGCTTATTTTCTCCGTCGTTGTCTATCTGAAGTGAAGGGAAAAGATCAACGTTCGCCATACTCCTTGCGAATTTCTAATGTTGAATTAGATCAATCTGAAGACAAATTGAAAATTAAAAGTCCTATTGCTATTACAGGTGTCAATCATCTTTATTATATAATTGAACATTTGCTTCTGAATAGTGGAGACGAAGTAGAAGGTGTAAAACCTAGATCGGGTAAAATTTCTAAACGAAAGGATTTGAATGGCTATAACTGCATGGATAGATTAAATGGTCGAAATTTACTGGGATCTGAAGTTGCTGACTTAACAACACGTGACAACTTTTCACAGGACTCAGCAAACAAGTTAGGCAGCAGTTTTGACAAAAGTTATGGAACTTTTATAATTGCAGTGCTTGAAAGATTTGCTCCTTATGAAAATCATAATAAGGCTGTTCTAAATCTTGAAAATTCCATTGAAATCTACCAAGATCGTCAGCTAAGACCGATTTTACTAGAAGGACAGGGTATTGGTAGAGTTTTTGAAACACATCGAGACAACCTTAAACAGAAATTTAAAGACACTAAAGTACCAGAAATACAATCTATTACTCAACGTCTTGACGCTACTGCAAAACGAATTGAACAAGCCATTCAAGACTTTCGAGTAGACAGAACAAAGCTTTACATACAGCCTATATCGGATAAATCTAAACTTAAAAACTTAGAAGGTAGTGATATCAACCCTAATATTGTAAAGTGGTTTAATGATTTATACGACAATGTACTGACAACAGTAGCTTTTCAAAGTGGATTAATCTGTGGTTTTTTTGGAGAAATTGAGAAAACCAATACGGAGTTGGATAAAGAGTCTCAAGCTCCACTTAATATAATAGAATGCTTCAACGAATATATTGAGCAATTGAACGATTTTTTTACCCCCAAGACTTCTAATCAGTTTAAAAAGCTAATTCGAGTATTCACTGGAGACATTTCTGGTGAAATAGTTGATTGGAAGATTATTTCAATTAATTCGACATTCAGAAATGTCGTATACAGTGGAGAGATGCAACCAGACCAATGGACAAAATATAAATATCTTTTTTTAGAGATTTGGAAACCTAAACATCCTAAATTAAAT
Organism: Scytonema hankhaensis NUACC26; assembly: GCF_045865695.1. Taxonomy (NCBI): domain Bacteria; kingdom Bacillati; phylum Cyanobacteriota; class Cyanophyceae; order Nostocales; family Scytonemataceae; genus Scytonema; species Scytonema hankhaensis. Next base: position 59,383 of record NZ_BAACAP010000194.1, on the reverse strand, counting down.
GAAAATCTTATTAAAGAACGACAAAAGTGTCGCGAACAAATTTATGCCGCTCTTCATAATTATTACAAAACTTTATACTGTCAAGAACATTCAAAATTAGAAGAAAATTTGGAAAGAGATGAGATGAAAAGCATATTTAATCAAGCTTTCTCAGCCTATAGCGATTTTTTAAAGAATCTTAGTGCTGAAGGATTAAACGAGCAAGACATGAAAGTAGCTATTTCCACTATTCCAGCAAAGACAATCGATGAAGTTGAAGCAGAAGAAGCTTGAATTTATATAATGTATTGTCAAGCAGATTTTCTAGAAGAAGCTTGAAAGAAAATCTGCTCGGAGCTTCGCTCTTTTTCCGGGAATAGTGCGAACTTAGGGCTTGCTGAATAAAAGTAAAAGCTAGACCAGTAAGCGTTTTCAGCTTTTTTTCTCCAAACTAGTGCAAGATAATAACATTTCGAGGCTGAAAACCCTTGCACTTTTGTGGAAAATCCTTGGGCAAATTTGAAAATTCACTGATGAACTGACTATTTTACAAGCTGTGCAGCTTCTAAATTTACTTTGTAGACTTTTTCAGCAGACCCTAAATAAGATTATCTTGATTAGCTTTGCTGAGCTTGTTATTTATAAATTAGCATTAAGAAGTTTATTAACCACACTTTTCGCATTTTCTACTCGCTCAACTTTTTCAATAATAGGTATATTTGCAGTTTTGAATAAATCATCAACAAAAGCCTTTGCATCTTGAGCCCAAGCTTCTAGTGTACTAATTTTTATATGTTCAAGCTTAATATCTTTAATTTCCAAATCTTCATTTTCAACCCATGCTGTAAATTTTGCTTTCACTTTTTGCTCGAATATTTTTCCATCTGGAGAATCTAAAAAATTTCCTGCATTATAATATTTCCCTTCACTTTGAATGATACGTAGAATCAACTTTTGATAAGATGGCCAAGACTTTGGATCAACACTAGGTATTAATTCTGGTTTAATTTTAGTCAAAATATAAATCCAATGACTAGGTTCAACTTGATTTAATCTCTGAACAAATTCTCCATAACTATCAAGAAATGATTCTTCATCATTAAATACCTTAAGAGCCATAAAGATCCCTACATGAAACGCCTTTGTTCTTATGGATTCAAAAGCTTGGTCTACTAGCGCTTTTGTACAATTAGGAAACAATTTATAGCGCTCTTCACTCAGCTTTCCCTCTACGTCTTCAACTGCCTTCCGAAGATCATCTAGCCATTGGTTATTGGGATTATTCTGTGAGTAAACAAGAGTATAGTAAAGACCTTCACCTCCTCTAAACACTGTATCCCAAATAGTTCTTTCTTTAGAACTAGCAGTTGTCTTACGCCACTCTTCTACTATACGGCAAGCAGTGTAATGTTGACGAAATAAATGAAAATCATTAAAAATACCATAAAAAACTGGAAGTAACTTCTCAATAAATTGATTTTCAAAATATCCTATTTTGTCACTATTTTTTAGTTCTACTACTTTATTAGTAGTATTTTCATTGATTTTGACATGGGTTCTATTAAAAGATAATTCATTAAAAATATTTTCAAAATTCATTAAAGAATTTCTAGCATTTTCTCTAGAAACTCGATACTTTTCGAGAGTATCATAAGTCCCCCAGTCGAACAAAAACCATGAAATTGTATATTCTATTAATTCAGGATTTGTTAATGTGAATATATTTCCCGATCGGATAGTCAATTCTGAATCTATATCAAATGCACTATGTAGTAAAGAAAATTCTTCAGATTTAAATGATGCCTTGCGGGCTATAGCTGAGTATAAGAATCGAGTTAATAAACAAGTGACTTCGCGATCGTTAAGAAGAATATTCCTTGAATTACTAACTTTTCTAGCAGAGTTATTTACATCTACAAAAAGGTTTCTTGATATTAAGGTAGGATCAATAGCTTGTTCTTCACTTTCAAACCACACCAATGTAACTGGTAATTCTGCATTGAAAGATTCAGGTACAGAAATGTCCTGATAAAAAGCTGAATGGATATCTGCATCATCATTTGCAAATACTCCACATAGAAATCGAAATGCATTTGCTCGATGCTGACCGTCCAGGACAATTATATCTGTTTGAGTCGAATCAATAGACAACATTCCTAATGGACCATATGAATTTCCAGTTTGAAATGCCGTGAGAGACCAGCAATCACCGTAACTAGTAATTTTTTTGCTACTTAATTCCTTATATTCTGGCGTAGGATAATCCCGACCCTCATTCATAATAAAACCAGATGGAATAAGTACAGCCAAAATAGCTGGAAAAAAAGCGATTTTTGATGGTTTTTTCAAATATGGTACTAATTCTGTTGCTACACGAGCATCACTTAGATCCCTTTGAAGTAAAGAATTTAAATTTTTTAGCTTATTTGGTGGTACTCTTTCACGCATAGGTTTTAACTCTTTTAAAAGAGCAAATTCACCTGAGCTTTTATCACGGCTACTAGCCTTGGTAGAAAAATATTTGACTTTTACTGACTTATTATCTATCTCAAAAGAACCAATCAGTCCATATGTATCAATAGTAATTTTATTAATAGGTTCTATAAATGGTGTCTCCATTTTATCTCCTTCCATAATAAGGAATAAAAGTACGATTTAAAAAATTTTCAACTTCAACTAACATTGTAGACGAATAACCGGGAGCAAGTTCAATAACCTTAACTCTAAAAGAATTTAAACCTATTCCATTGATGCCTTTGATGACTGAGCTAATTCTTTGAGCAAAATGTTTTGATTCTTTATCAGAATCTATATCAGATTCTATAATGTCAACTATATCTTCAACATGATCGGCGTACAAAATGTGGTTTAGCATTGTTATATGAGTTAACAGTCTTCTTTTAAGATTATTTGAGACTCCTATATAAATAGGGGGAGAAAAGACATCTATTGCACCAGCCAGTAAATTTAAGTCTTGCACAGGCTTGTCAAATAAATAAGGTTGAGCGGAAAGAGTTCCTTGATAATTATCCTGTAGATTTCCTTTGAGAAAAGAGAATAGTTGCCTCTGCTTGTAAACACTATGATAAGCCTGTAGATCAATTTTTTGATTATATAAAAGATACCAAGCATAAATACCTGGAACTTCGGAAACTTCTTGCAGTTTTCTAACTGAATAGGCTTTTGAATTCATTTTTTAATACTACTTTTCTAAGCTAAGAATAAAAAAAAGACAATTGTATTTTTACTTAAAAAATACTATATTCCAAAATCAATTTTAAGTAAAAATACTTAATTTGGGACTTTTTCTGTTTAGGGGATGTTAACTTCAAGTACTCATGTAGAAGCGGTATTCTATATACTAAGTTATAGTTGACACGTTAGTAGAAACCTATTTGGCATAAAAAGTTTTATCTCACTAATAGTACAGTGTCGGGTTTACTTGGTCAATCTAAACACTACGCAACTAGATTGATGTTTACACTTCATCATCTAAGTAGAAGGACACAAATAAAGTAGACTTTGTAAAGAATGATTAAGGAAAACAGAGTAGGTGAACCTCTCAAAGGAGGATCTGTGCTAATGTTAACAACTTTGGCTAAGTAGAATATTTTGAGTATCCGTCTTAATTGGCGGTTACTTAAGTTAATATGCTTAATTCGCACGAATTGTTAACATAACTGTCGAATGTTATAAGTACGTTATTCTATATTTGATAAAATTATAATTTTTTTGTTATTTATGGCAAAAATGGGTGAATTCTGAGAATTTAGTAGAGCAATTTATATCAATGTCCAGTGACTAGAAAAGGTAACATCATATACTTAGATTATCATGCAACGACTCCCGTAGACCCCAGAGTCGCACCATTGATGCTGCATTACATGACTACAGCATTTGGTAATGCTAGCAGCATAGATCACGAATATGGGGATGAGGCAGAACGAGCCGTTTCAAAATCTGCTTTTCAGGTTGCTAAACTAGTGGGTGCATCGCCAAAGCAAGTCATTTTTACTTCTGGCGCAACTGAAAGCATAAATATAGTTATTCAAGGCAGTTTGCTTTCTCAATCGCACAAAAAGCACCGAATTGCTGTTTTACCCGTTGAACACAAAGCAGTTTTGGACACTGGCCACGCTTTGGCTAAACGGGGACTTGCTGAGATTGTTTACTTGAAAGTTGATTCCAAAGGAAGGCTTGACTTGGAATATCTCGAGCAAGTTTGTGCATCAGGGCTATCCTTACTTTGCGTTATGGCAGCGAATAACGAAATTGGAAACGTTTACCCCATTCAAGCTGTTGGGCAAATTGCTCAACAGTACGGCATCCCTTTTCTATGCGATGCTTCCCAGGCTGTAGGCAAAATTCCGATTAATTTTGAAGAGTGGGGAATTACTTATCTAGCGATCTCCGCTCACAAACTCTATGGTCCCAAAGGTTCTGGTGCTTTAGTTATCCGTAAAGGATATCGTCTAAAGCCAATTTTATTCGGCGGTGGTCATCAGAAGGGTTTGCGTTCTGGAACTCTCAATGTTCCCGGTATTGTTGGCTTGGGAGAAGCTTGTCGCTTGCGTCAGTTGGAAATGGAAGAAGATGAACAAGCGATCGCAATCAAAAGAGATAGATTACAAAAATTACTGCAAGAGAAAATTCCCGATTTAACGGTTAACGGCGATTTATCCTCCCGTTTATCAGGAAATCTCCATATTTCGATACCTGATGTTCCCAATAGTGCAGTTATTGCTAGAGTTCGGCATCAGCTAGCTATTTCTACGGGTGCTGCTTGCTCATCAGGTGTAGAAACACCTTCTCATGTTCTGCAAGCTTTGGGCTTACCCTCTAACTTAATTGAAGGAGCGCTAAGGATTGGGATTGGCAAATTTACAACGAGTGCAGAAATCGAACAGGCGGCTGAAATTCTGTCGTCTGCCATTAATCTAATCCGTCAAGTTATGTGTTGTTAAAGCAAGGTTTATGTAAAATTTTAGTAGGAATACCATAGAAAACCTTATGGGGCGAATGAGTTTAGAAAATAAGAAAGTAGCTCCGATGAAAAGTTGGGCAATGAGGACAGGATTAGTTCATGACAATTACCTCAGCCCGGAAGGAAAGATCGTTCTCGAAAAAAACCTCTATCTCAAATTAACCATCGCGAACTGGCTGATGCACTTTTACCTCAGCTATAGTAACAAAGGACTAGCAAAACTCGGCAACCCTGATGATTGGGTTTGAGCTTAGCTTTCTCCTTCAGTACAATACATTACGTTAGTCCATGAGTTTTGTTCCACGCTTCACTTACGATCATCTTTTGGTAAGGCATTTGGGAGTTATCGAGGGAGCACGTGCTGTTATTGAGGTGTTCAAGCCGTACCCGGCTTATCACCCTTACAATCACAATCAGATTTTAGAAATATTGGAAAACCTGTCCTTCAGAATTGATACTCAGGAAAAATCGCAATTGGTAAAACCAATGACCTTCGTTTTGTGGTGTTAGAAAGCGATCGCTATAATCTTCCTTTGAGTATCAGTTTCTGCGCTTTAAATTTGAGAGTATTTACTTCCTTCGGTGCTATGAGATTACCGAATTTCTTTTCCTCTTACTCCCTTGCTCTTTGCGCCCTTGTGCGGTTCATTTAAATGGGTAGTCTTCAGGCGGTAAAGGAGAATCTAAGTACTGGAGAACCAATCCAGTAGAAGTGCTTGACGTAAAACGCAAAATATGGATGCTATTAAAATTAGGGATTTTGGCGTTACGTTTTAATGCGATCGCGTAGCGACGACCTTCGCGTAGCGTGTCCGCAGGACATAGGAGAATCGCTAAGAACCCGACCCAAATATTTAGCCTAAAATAAACGATTTTTCCTTATACACATACTTCTGTTTTTGTCAATATATATTAGTGGACTGACGATCTAGCACGGGAATGGATCGACACCTGCTTCAAAATAAGGACATTAGTTTCAGAAAATAGCGGAAGTGAATCAAGCGATTTTACCCTTCAAAATAGGGGCGCTCTACGAAAAATTAGTACTTTCAGCCTCTGACGCTAAAAAAATAACGGAAGTGGATGGCAAAAAATAACGCTTATTTAATTGCTTTCCTTGTGGACACTGACACTCATAACCCAACTAAATGTTAATACTTAATCATTAGTATTATTAATTACAGAATTTCTCGAATATTTAGACTTTTCTAAAGTTCTTTACACCTATGCCTCTTGTTAAAGGTATCACTGCACTAAACCCGGTAGTACTTCGCCCGATCGCATCGTAGGCGATCGCTTCTAACTGACTTGTAAAATATAAACAGCAAAAAATCCCTCTACCCCTATGACTGTAAAAATCCAGACAGAAAAAGACACATTACAGGCAAACACCAGTGTAAAGAGCGCTCGAGAAACAGAAAACGAAAAAGTTCTATGTCCTCATTGTCAGCGCACAGCTACGAACGGTATTAAATGTAAAGGAATTTGTGTGGCAGACAGTGACTATTAAGGTATAAATTTTAAATTAATAAATCCGCGTGTTGTGTTCTCTAAAAACACCTATGGCTAAATTACAACTGCATTTTAACGGCAATTTTTCCCTAAAAAGAGAAGAGGTTGCCAGAATACTCCAAGCAGCTACAGAAGAACCAGGCTTAAACGATCGCCTTGAAAACCTGATGGACAGAACCAGCTTGGGGAATGCTAAAGTGGGAAGAATCAAAAGTTGGGCAAGTCGTGCGGGTTTAATTCAGGAGAATCGTCCCAGCCCTGAAGGGGAAATTGTTTGGCGTCTAGACCGTTACTTTGAGTCATACATCACCAACTGGTTGATGCACTTTTATCTCAGTTTTGGTGACAAAGGACTACAAAAAGCACCAAATCAACCAGCCGATTGGGGTGGTTGGTCTTATTTTATCTTTAGCTTTCTCCCTCAGTATAATACATTTACTGTTGATGAATTACTGCACCATTTTACATCTATCTTTGAAGAAGAAAGCAAGATTATTTCTACAAGAATAAAATATATTTTGCGAGCATATACCGAAAACCAAGCTTTAGCATCCTGTAAGTTTCTTACTGTTAAAGAAGACAAATATTCCAATCAAAATGCTACTTTACCCAATTCTTACTTAACTGGATATTTTCTCACCAAATTGTGGGAACGGGATTTTGGCGACGCAACCTCAGTCTTAACTGACGATCTCCTACAGCAAAAAATGGGATTAGCTCCTATTCTTGGTATAGAAACCGAAGCATTGCAGGAGTGTCTCAATCAGTTGGAAACTTTGGCGCTCGTCGAACAAAGGCGTACTGTCTCCCCAGCCCAGGTAATTCGCCGTTGGACTGACCCTTTAGCTTTGTTGGAAAAAGCATATGCTGATAGCTGATTTAAACTAGCCATTTTATAAGAGTTACTTAACAGTTCTGCTATTCTCCCATGACTAAATATATTCTAGCATTCGATCAAGGCACCACCAGCTCGCGCTCTATTATATTTGACCGCAATGGCGAGATCCTAACCATTGCTCAGAAAGAATTTCAACAAATCTTTCCGCAGCCCGGTTGGGTAGAACATAATGCTGATGAAATCTGGGCTTCCCAAATTGGTGTTGCTCATGAAGCTTTAGCTCGCATTGGTATCAAAGCTGGAGATATTGCTGCTATTGGTATTACCAATCAACGAGAAACTACGATAGTTTGGGATCGAAAAACAGGTAAGCCAATTCATAATGCGATCGTTTGGCAAGACCGCCGCACTGCTGCTGACTGCGATGAACTTAAGGCTGCTGGACATGAACCAACATTTCAGAAAAAAACGGGACTGGTAATCGATGCTTACTTTAGCGGCACTAAACTCAAGTGGTTGCTCGATCGTGTGCCTTGCGCTCGCGAAAAAGCCGAGCGTGGAGAACTGGCATTTGGAACCGTCGATAGCTGGTTGATTTGGAAACTCACTCAGGGGGCACTCCACATCACAGATGTGACTAATGCTAGCAGGACGTTGTTGTTCAATATTCACACTCAGCAGTGGGACTCGGAATTATTGTCCATTCTCGATATTCCCCCTTCTCTTCTTCCCCAAGTGCGGAGTTCGTCAGAAGTATATGGGTATACATCTGAAGGTCTTCTAGGTAGCCGCATTCCCATTGCTGGAATTGCCGGAGACCAGCAGGCTGCCACCTTTGGGCAGGCATCGTTGCAATGTGGCATGGTAAAAAATACTTACGGTACGGGCTGCTTTCTGCTGCTGAATACGGGTAATAAGCCGATGCAATCTCATCACAAGCTGCTGACCACGATCGCGTGGAGCATAAGTGGACGAACTAATTATGCTCTAGAAGGCAGCGTATTCATTGCCGGGGCAGTTGTGCAATGGTTACGCGACGGACTCGGAATTATTAAGCACAGCGCGGATGTGGAAGCGTTAGCTTGCAGCGTTCCTGATAATGATGGTGTGTATTTTGTACCTGCCTTCGTTGGTTTGGGCGCACCTTATTGGGACAGCTACGCTCGTGGCACGATTGTGGGTTTAAGTCGCGGCTCAACGGGTGCCCATATCGCCCGTGCAGCGCTAGAAAGTATTGCCTATCAAACATCTGATGTGATTGATGCGATGCGTCAGGATTCTCAGCTCGATCTGTGTGAACTACGGGTAGATGGTGGTGCCTCCCGCAACGATCTGCTGATGCAGTTCCAGGCTGATATTTTGGGTGTGCCGGTTGTCCGTCCAAAAATCACCGAAACGACTGCCTTGGGAGCTGCGTATCTGGCAGGATTAGCTGTTGGCTACTGGGAAAGCGAAGCGGAAATTGTGCAGCAGTGGCAAGTTGAGAAACGGTTTGAGCCAACAATTAGCGCCGATCGTCGAGAAACACTACTGGACTCGTGGCGGCAAGCGATCGCCCAGACACGGCATAGGTAGAGAGTAGGGGAAACAGGGGAGGCTTTTGGAGCGGGAGCTTTGTGTCAGGGTATTGTCTGAAGCCATTGTTTCTGGTTAATTCGTGCCTTTTTCCGTCACAAATCTCATCTTATCAACAACTTCAGCAGAATCTCCTCAATTGGTATAAGTGTCTAAGTTGAAGCTAGTAGTTGAACCGCAGTGTACGCAGACGGACGCAGAAAGAGGTCTAATTTATATTTACTGTTTTCTTAGAGGTCATTTATAAAGTAAATCTTAAATTGCCAAATGTATTGTGTGGGTTGGGTAGAACTCAACGATCCCAATAATTCGATGAAATGTTGGGTTTCGTTCCTCAACCCAACCTACGATGTCTTAATGTTTACTTTATAAATCATCTCTTATAGATGCTATGGGATTCTTTGAGCTTCTTAAGCAGGATGGCAATTTCTTTTTTTAAGATATAATTTATACATTATTAACTGTATTTGTATATTCATGCCTCGATTCCCACTCTCTCTGCGGACTCTGCACCTCTGCGATTTTTTATCTCACAGTTGGTCTGACTTTCTATGGGTGCTGGAAAAAGCTTATGCCAATTGACGATTTAAAATTGCGAGAAGCACAACTAAGCGATCGCCCTCACTTACTCCTATGGGACACCCCCTCCAACCCAGAACTCAAAGCATTAGCCTACCGAGAGAACGCTGAAGTTATTAGTTACCGCACCCATCTCCTTAACCGTATTGATGCTGAAAATTTCCTCACCCTGCATCTTTGGCTGGAGAGAGAACTGGATGCTATCAAAGCGATGTGCGCCAACACTTCCAATCCCGTCGTGCTTCTGAAAGACTTGGATTGTCTGATTACTTATTTGCGCGTGCGATCGGACAGTCCAATTACTCTATTCTGGCAAAACCTTTTTTACACAAGACATTTACAAAGCATCCTTTGGATTTTACTACCTAGTAAATTAACTCCTCCTAACTGGGATGATAGCCGCATCTTGCGTATTTGAGATATTTCTCACGCAAAGGCGCAAAGACGAGCCAGTGCGTTGCGGGGGTTTCCCCCCAACCCCAAAGGGGACCCCAAAGCCCCCCGTTGAAGCATCTGGCGTCGCAAAGAAGAAAGCACAGACCCATTCCCTAGTCCTCAGTCCCTATTCCCCACTCCCCACTCCCCATTTTCTATGCTCCTCAACCAACTTGTAAAAATCAATGAAACCGCCCTTGTCGCCAATGCTGTCACTTTTGATCTCATGGAGGACAGGGATAAAAATTTGCGTTTGTGTCAGGGTTTTGTATTTAACTATGAATCCGATCCCAAAAAGATAAATTCCACTACAGTGGGTGTGTTGAGGGCTTTAAGGAATAGCTTTCACAGTCCAAGTGAGCCAAATGTTCACTTAATGGTGCAGGATTATGGTAAAGGAAAATCTCACTTTGCTCTAGCAGTTGCTAACTTTTTTCAGAAACCCTATGACAGTGAAGAAGTACGGGGTGTTTTACAGCAGATTGAATACGTCACTTCTGCTAACAGCCCTATTTTAGAGGATTTGAAACAATACAAACAACGTGGTAGAAATTTGGTCATTTGTCTAAGTGGTGACAAATCTATAGACCTCCACAAGCATTTCCTCAAAGCTGTGAAAATAACTTTAGAAGCAGAAGGAATTGTGAGTTCTTTAGGTCAACAAATTTGTCGGCTACCTCTTGAGTATCTGGAAAACTTAACTCCAGAACAACGTCAGGAAGCTGAGGAATATCTCTCAGAGTTGGGGAACCCTGAGGGTGATATTCATACCATTATACAGCTTCTTAGGGATGATAACTATGAGGTGATTTCCCTTGTTAAAGAAATTAGCCGCAAGCTGACGCGGACGGGTATACCACTAGATTTTGAAACAAATGTTGATATAGAAGCAATCCTTTCCAATTTAATTACTAACTTATGTACGGGTACAAAACCGCGCTTCCAAGGGATTTTAATTCTATTTGATGAACTTTATAATTATCTGCAACTGTGGGCGAGCGACCCAGTTCGGGCTGGTAGTACTGCACTTCAAAATATCACTAATGTTTGTGAAAGGTTCAAAGGAAAAATTGCTCTCCTCAGTTTAACTCAAAGAAGACCGGGAAGAGTCAGACCATTAAAAAATGATGAAGATTACAATAGATTGGTTTCCCGACTGGAACTGCTTCCCAGCACTTACGAACCGGCGGCGAGTTTGGAATTGGTTTTAAATGGTTTACTCACTCAGCAAGAGAAAACAGCAGCATGGCAAGAATTTTTCAGCAAGTGGCGCAGTACATTACTTGCTACTAATACAAAGATTTTCCAAAGCCGTACTGCTAACTATTATCAAAACCGGAACTGGACAGATGAACAGTTTTTCCGGAATGTCGGTGTTGGTTGCTACCCACTTCATCCCCTCACTTCTTATTTGCTGTGTAACTTAGATTTTACTCAGGGGCGTACTGCTATCCAGTTTGTTCAAGAAGATGTGAAAAGGTTTATTCAAGAACAAGCTGTGGAAAATAATGGTAGTCTCAATCTTATTTATCCTGTTGCTTTGGTTGATGCTTTTGAAAGTAATTTTGCCAATCCTGAAGCTAATTCAGAATATTCCTCACTGTATTCAAATTACAATAACTCTGCTACTAAGGTGAAAGCGTCTGCTGATGCCGATCGCAATGAAATGTTGGTCTTAAAAGCTTTGCTGCTATTCTACGCCAGTCGTGGTAAGTTGACCAAATCGGATCGTGAAAGACATGAAGAAATTTTAAGCTTGCTAACGGGATTGTCTGCTCCAGCAGTTAGGACAGCCTTAGATAAGCTTTGTCAAATACGAGAAGTCATTTTTCTCAATGAAGCAGACAATACCTATAGTTTTTTCTCCAGTGGATTTGGCATTGATGAGTTAAAAAGACGCATTAAAGAAGAAACGGGTAATAAGCCTGCTGCGATAAGCCACGGCTTGCGCTTCGCGAACGCACAAGTAGAAATTCACTGCCAATCCTACATTAGTAACGATACCACACCCACTCAGTTTATTGAGTCGAATCGTCTGTGGAGTGAAGATTGGCGTTTCCAAAACAAGGTTTTTAGTGTCGCCAAATTCAAACAAGCTCTCTCAAGCGTACAAAATATTCAGTCACTAGACGCATCTGGTATCGTCGCTTATGTCATTGGTGAAACCACTGAAGAGTTACTAGCCCTCAAGAATGAAGTTTCCCAACTATTAGAACATTCCCCAATTAAACGTCAAGTTGTGGTTGCTATGACCTCTCAACCTATAGAGAAACTAGCGCAACTGCTAAGGGAAAACTTAGTGCTTGAGAAAAAATCGTTTCCAGAGTTTGACAAAGCAGTGTCTCAACTCAAGCAGCAATATCAAAAGCAAATTCAAGACATCACCTCAGACATATTCAAATCCTGTTCGTATCACTGTTATATTGAGGACAAAATTCCTCCACGCGATCGCAATCACCTCTCTCCCATTGTTAGCGCAGTCCTTCAGGAACTCTATCCCTATGCTCCTCCAGTCGAGCGAAGCGATAAAATGGCGCGGAAGAGTACAGCCGGTTCTGAAATTATCGGCTACGTGTCCAAACGCTTGCTAGAAAACGACCTGCGTTCAATCTTTCCTAACAAGAGTTATAGTACTGTTGTTGACATCTTTATGAATTCTTGGAGGTTGCTCAAAACAACGTCTCAACACTATTCTGTCGTTGTTCCAACCCATCGCAATATCAAAGCCGCTTGGGATAAAATCTCCGAGATAACAGACTTAGGTGACAAACCAGAGCAAACTGTTGAGATTATCAAAATTTGGCAAACCCTCTCAAGTCCTCCCTACGGACACAACGAGTACACATTTACCATTTTATTTGCTGCTTGGTTGGCTTACCATCATGCGGAAGTTATCCTCAAAGGTCGCTTTGGTATTCCTCAGAAAAAAACGGATACAGTGTTGATACGGACGGAACCCATTAAAACTTGGGCTTCAACAAATGTTTTCGATAGACCCAAAGTGTTTGTTAATACCTGGATTAAAAACGGCAAAACTTTTTTAATTCGCCGTCAGCCTATTGCTTACCCTGAAGTCCCCAGTTCCCTTGATTGGGAACAAACACAGCAATTCATTCAAGATATTGACAACTACCTCGTCAACCCACCAGACCCTGCAAAAGTTTCCGAACTGAAGAGCAAGCAAAATTGAAGAAAGGAGTAGAACAACTTAATGAACAGATGAAACCTGTCATGCAAGCAGAGAATTTACTTCAAACAAAAAATATTACACAAACAGATGTTGAGAGTTTGTTACCGATTTGTTCTGCATTGCATGAACCGTTATCGACGATCGCGGAGGATGGATTATCTATCCGTTTGACAGCACAACAAACAACAAAGCGTGGAGAAGTCCAGCAAGCAGTTATCGAGACAATAGGACGATTTCTGGAAGCGGAAAAAGTCCGTGGTGAATCCTTAAGTACGCAAGTTGAGTGTGGAGCGTATAAGGACAATCTCCAAAGATTGATAGAGCGAATTCAATTAGTTCCTAGTTTACCTTCTCGGTTTTTAGAAACTTTACAAAGGGCCATTCAAACATCCAATATGAGGTTAGCAGAAATCGAAGAGCAAACAAAAGTTAATCATTGCTTGGAAAGCATAAACAGTCGTTATAACAGTCTAAGTGCGTTCGCGAAGCGTAAGCTGTACCCAGCTTATCGCAACTCAAAGCGAGTATAGCGATCTCCAATCTCAAATTGAAGCTTTAGTGCTGGGTGTTCCGGCTGTTAGAGAAACAAGTCAGTATAGAAATATCATCCAATCTTTGGAGGAGAAACAAAATTCTCTTCTCGCACAAATTACCGCTTGGGAAACTCAATTTTCTCCCAGTATGTCACTTCTTCAAGCCGTACAGTTAAGTCAGAGCATCCACAGTCAATTAAACCGCTTTAATGATGAAAGCAGACAAAGATTAAATACTCTTGTAGAACGTCTTGATAATATTATCCTGCAAAGGGAGACAGAAGAAAAAGCAGCAGAAACATCTCAAAATATAGAAAACCAGCAAGATAGCCAAACGATGGATTCTATTCGCCAGTATACTTTACAAAAAGCAAACACAATTTATCTTTGTGAAGAAGCAATTCGTGCTGTGACAAGTTTGCAAAATAATTTGAATTCACCAAAGCCATTGATGGAGGAGATAAATACGCGGGTTCAGCAATTTAGCAACAAGATATTAGAGGATAAAAATAATCTTCAAAAATTGCGCGATCGCTTGTCTCAAGTCGAAACAGCACAACAAATAAATCACCTGCGAGAGGAGTATGCTAAGCTGGATTTTGTCTTTAAAGAATCTACAGAATACGCTACCTATCAAAAACTGCAAACCGAAATCAATTTAGTTGCAGAAGACATAGAACAGCTTCGCTCTTGGGAAAATCTGTACGAGCAAAGCGAATCAGTTGGAGCCTGCGATCGCGCTTTGGAAACTCTTGCTAAGGAACAGCTTAAATTACATAATAGAGAACGTTTTCGACAGAAAACCCAACAATTACAACAGCATCTTCTGCGAAGAAAGCAGAGCTATATTGAGAAGGAGAGAGATTCTGTAAAAAGGTGGTTGGATAACTTGCAAATTCAGTTTAAGCGATTGGAAAAGTGTGCTGATGCATCGGAAAAACTTACAGCAGCTAATAATTTGCACAAGCGCATTCTTCAGGAGAAATATCAATACGAACGCATTTTAGAACTGGAACAAAGGCAAACTTTAGAACGGATTGTTAATCTTTGTGTGGAAATTGAAGGTCGGGATACGGAGAGTAAAATTATTACTTTATTTGAAGGTCTTCCGCGTAGGAAACAAGAAGGTCTGCTGAAGAAGTTAGAAGGATATTTAAAATGAAGACTCCTATCCCGCTTGAAGATTACTTATTTAAATGAACCGCAAAGACGCAAAGAGCAAGGGAGTAAGAGGAGAAGAAGATCGGTAATCTTATGGCGGAAGGGGAGTAATTAACCGCAGGTGGACAATATACTGTTTGTGCAATTAAGCTATTAACTAGATGCACAATTTTGTTTGGCTCACGGGTTACTTTGAAATATGCTACCAACCGAGACGTTATTTCTCTTTTTCTGTTCAGTTCCGCAATTAATGAAAATCGGTACATCCGATGTTACAGGCTCACCCTTGAAATTAACTACTCCCTTCCCGCTATAAGATTACCGATCTTCTTCTCCTCTTACTCCCTTGCTCTTTGCGTCTTTGCGGTTCATTTAAATAAGTAATCTTCGGGCGGAAAGGGAGCTAAGTGCGATAAGCCGGGTACGGCTTGCGCTTTGCGAACGCAATTTTTTTGAAGAAGTATCTATGCGGAAATAAGAGGTCATTTATAAAGTAAATCTTAAATCGCCAAATGTATTGTGTGGGTCGGATAGAACGAAGTGACACCCAATAATTTGATTACATGATACCCAATAATTTGATTAGATGACACCTAACAATTTGATTAAATGTTGGGTTTCGTTCCTCAACCCAACCTACATCCTTGACTTACTTATAAAGGAGAAATTGTAATGCCAGCTGAATACTTTCCCTTTGGTGAACCGGAAAACGAATCGGAACGGATGGCGCTTAGCTATCTGCGCGGTCATTTGCCTAATTCTTACAAAATTTTTGCCAACTTGGAAATTAAACAAGGTGTGGAAATTTTTGAGATAGACTTGATTATAATAGCACCTCACTGTGTTTATGTCGTTGATATTAAGCACTGGCGCGGGCGTATTGAAATTGATGACCGACATTGGTATCTGGAGAATCACCAGCCTTACTCATCGCCTCTGAAGAAATTAAGAAAACACGCTAAAGTTCTCAGTAGCGCGATCTGTGATACCAACCGCGCATTGCAGCAGAATTTGAGTAGGGTTCACATCCAAGCGGCTGTGCTGATGACTTCTGATGACGTGCAAGTCATTGATAATGGTGATAAAGATGGCGACCATGTGACTTATCTTGATAAACGCTGTCTTGACTACTTTCAAAGCGCTGCTTGTGTTCCACCCCAAAGGTTGAGGATTATCAAGCCCTATGTCAAATTTGTGGAACTAGCGATTCGTGGAAAATCTCAGCCAAAATCTTCTCCTCGTTTTTATTTACATTGGCAAGTTGAGGAAAAATTGGGAGGCAATGACCGCTATACTGAATACCGTGCAACACATCAAACGATGGGGACTGCTGACTGTACGGTACGTTTGCGGGTTTACACGGTTGACCCCTTGTTAGAACCTCTTGAAAGGAAAGCACAGCTAAAGCTAATTTGTACTGCTTTTCTGGCGGTTGATAAGATTAAGCATCATCCCAATATATTACCAGTACGGGATTATTTTGTTAGCAATACTGATGATTGTGTTGTGTTGGTGATTGATGATGTACCAGGTCAAGTTCTCAGCCAACACGTTAAAAAGCACAATCTGGATCTCGAACAGAAATTTTCTATTATCCGGGATGTTCTCCTGGCTTTGGAACACGTCCACAAACACGGGGTGATTCACCGCAATATTACTCCTGATAGTATTTTAATTTCTGCTGACGGACAAGCGAGTTTGACGGGTTTTGATTATGCTCGCGTTCCCAATCGCACGAGTACTATTGCTGATGAGATTGCGGAAGATTTAACAGAGTATGCTGTTTACCAAGCGGTGGAATGTCAAAATGACCCTTCTCAAGCTAGCGATCGCTCGGATCTTTTCTCTGCTGGGCTGGTTTTCTACACTTTGCTGACGGGGGTTTCAGCTTTTGAAGATGCGAATCAAATTTGCGATGAGAATGCTCGGTTTCCTGTCAAACCTTCGGAACGAAATCCCGAACTCTCTCCTGCTTGGGATGTCTGGTTGCAGAAGCTTTGTGCTTTTGCGCCTCAAGATCGCTTTCCTGATGCTGCTGTAGCACTGCGGGAACTCTCTTCTTTGATGTCGAACCCGATTCCTGTGGAAGAATCTTCTTTGGAAGGGTTGGATATAACTAACCTTCCTCCGGATACGATTATCGATCGCCGTTACCGAATTATCAAACGCTTGGGTCGTCCCGGTAGCTTTGGTGTAGCATACCATGTCTTTGAGACTTTGGGGGAGGTTGAACGAGTTTTGAAGTTGGTCACGAAAGTATAGACGTTCGGTTTACGAGAGGTTACAACAGGAGTATAAGACTTTGCAAAAAGTTCCCAAACATCCTTATATAGTAGAGGTGATTTGGGCTGGTCAATTAAAGGATGAGACTCCTTTTATTGTTTTTGAGTATGTCGAAGGTCAAGATGTTCAACATCTTATCGAAACCAAAGCGATCTCTATAGAAAAAGCTGTTGAGATTGTCTTACAAACTGCTACTGGTTTATCTCACTTGCACAAGTATAAGGTTTGCCATCAAGATATTAAGCCTTCTAATCTGTTGGTGACGGATACGGGTGTGCGAATTATTGATTTTAATGTGGCGCTGTCTGAGGGTGATGAGATGAGTGTTGGGGTTGGAACTCGTCGCTATTTACCTCCCGATCGCAAGTTGACATCGAATTTAACTTTGGAGGAGAAAGTAGACCGGGATTTGTATGCTTTGGGTATGGTTTTTTATGAATGTGTGACGGGTTGTTATCCTTTTGATGAATTTCAGCCTCCTAGGGGGAAGTTACCGCGAGACCCTCGTGATGTGGAAGGTTGTGAGGATTTGGATGAAGAATTGGTAAAATTGCTGATGCGTGCGATCGCTCCTCAAAGATCCAAGCGTTTTTCTTCGGCGGAGGAATTTTTGGCGGGGATTGGTTTGTTGGATGTTGGGAGAATGAACTTTCTAGGCGCAGAGGACGCGGAGGTAAGAGAGGGGAGGAGTGAGGGGAGTATTTCTTTGTTTGAGTTTTCTGTTGGGAATGCGGTTAATGGGGAGAAGCCGATAGTTCTTGATCCTACGGGGTTGTATGAGGTTCCTGCTGGTTATACTGCGATCGTAACTGAACTGGAGTGGATGCGATCTTTTGGTGTGAGTGGTTCTCCTTGGTGGGTTAAAAGTAAGCGTTTGTGTGATTGGGCTGTGGAATGGTTGCAGGTCTGGAATAGAATGGATGAGGTGACGGAGATTAAGTCGAATCCCAGGTTGCGCTTGCAAAGTTTGTTTGGCTCTTTACCTTTACCTCAGGAGTGGACTGACAAACAAATACTGGCTCTTGTCACCAGGCTTGATTCTTATCCTCAAGAAAATCCTATTACATATTTACTTGTGGATGTCATGGGTCATGAGGAAGTTTGGCTTGGAGAACCTTCCATCACTCATCTTGCCACATGGTTAACACTTCGAGTTCCACGAGAGTGCTGTCCTTTAGAGAAGGTATGGCAGCAAAAGTTTCAAGACTGTGAGTTGGCGACTTATTACTTAACAGAAGATAAGTTTCAGCTTTTGCGTTGTTGGCTTGGTATTGCCAAACCGGAGATAACCGAACTAGGGAAATATCCTTTGGCGATTCCCGATTTTCTTACACAAGAGTTTGATAAAAAAATAATTAACCGCAGATGAACGCGGATGGACGCGGATAAATTTGTACCTCAAGAGACCGGGAAACGATATAGATACTGGGAAGAGCAGTTGTACCGCACCCAAGGCGAAGTTCTCAAGCCTCTTCCCCTACACCAAGCTGGTAAGGAACGTATTGCCAATATTGCTCTTAAGGTAGTCAAGCAACGTCCCGATTGGAGCGATCATCAGGAGAACTAACCTTTAAATTTGCAGGTCATGAAATCAGCAGTACAAACCTAACACCAGAATCTCAAATTGCGATCGCGCAAATGTTTATTAGCCAAGGATTCGATATAGATGAATTCTTATGCAACCACCCAAAATACCGTAGAAGTTGCGTAATGATTTGGTAGGTTGGGTTGAGGAACGAAACCCAACATTCAATCAAATTATTTGGTGCTATTTCTATAATTATAGCGTTAAGCATCGCGATCGCGCAAAGATTTTAGATTTGCAAGAATAGTAGCTGTGGTATGGTGATTCACCCCTAAACTTTTTGAAGCAATTTCCAATGCTTTTTGGAACAGTGGTTCGGCTTCGCTGTACCTTCCTTGGGATCTGTAGAGATTAGCCAAGTTGTTGTAACTGGTGGCGACATCGGGATGCTCTTCTCCGAGCAAGCGTTGCGTTAGTTGCAATGCTTTTTGAAACAGTGGTTCGGCTTCGCTGTACCTTCCTTGGGAATTGTAGAGATTAGCCAAGTTGTTGTAACTGGTAGCAACATAGGGATGCTCTTCACCAAGCAAGCGTTGCGTGAGTTGCAATGCTTTTTGAAACAGTGGTTCGGCTTCGCTATACCTTCCTTGGGAATTGTAGAGATTAGCCAAGTTGTTGTAACTGGTGGCGACATAGGGATGCTCTTCTCTCAACAAGCGTTGCGTTAGTTGCAATGCTTTAATGTACAGTGGTTCCGCTTTGCTGTAACTTCCTTGGGAATGGTACAGTTCTGCCAAGTTGTTGTAACTGGCAGTGACATCGAGATGCTCTTCTGGAAGCAAGCGTTGATAAAGTTGCAATGCTTCTTGTAACAGTGGTTCCGCTTCCGAGTACCGACCGCGTTCTTTCAAGTAGTAGCCAGTCCAACTCAGTAACACAGCGGCTGTTTCTGACTCAAATTGACACTGAGAAATCCAATGAATTGTAACTCTAGCATGGGGTAAAAGTCTTTCGTAGACTCCCCAATTTGCATATTCAGCTTCAGGGAAGACTTGTGCGATCGCACACACGCTCCTTTCTGCCCAAAGACGGCGGCTGTCCTCATCCATCTCGGCTCTTAACACGAACTGCACTAAGCTGTGAATATCAAAAGTTTTACGAATTGGGTTGCGGTAAATCAATGAAAACCGTCCCGCTTCTGCCATGACTTTGACAAAATCCAGGGGGTTGTTTGCCAATCGGCTGAGATTTTCCCCCAATTGAGTCCCACCAAGAGTAAAAATTTCTTCGGGAATCGCATCCGGTGCTAAAAAGGCAGAAACGCGAATCAAATCGGATGCTATTGGGTTGCTTTCTAATAACTTCTTAAAGGCGAGAGAAAAAGTGATAGTTACGCTTGGATGCTTCATAATCAAGATTGAAGGTGTGAAGTTTGAGATTGACTTAGCAGCAGAAAAGATATTAGGAGCTGAGAAAGCAGGGCGAAAAATCGCAGTCGAAGTAAAAAGTTTTCTAAGTACTTCGGCAATTACTGACTTTCACGTAGCTTTGGGACAATTTCTCAACTATCGGCTTGCCTTGCAAATGAAAGAACCAGACAGGACGCTTTATCTAGCAGTACCTTTTGATACTTTTAATACGTTCTTTCAAGAACTGTTTGTTCGAGAAGCGGTCAAGTTTTACCAACTAAAGCTCGTTGTCTACGATCCAATTAAAGAGGAGGTCATTGAATGGAGAGAATAGAATACTACCGCCAATGCATCCGTAACTTGCTAACTGAACAAGCATCTATGGAAAATAGTAACCCAGATGTTGAGTGTCAGTTAGTTTTTGATACAGAACATAACCATTATCAATTACTGGATGTTGGTTGGGAAGGACTCAAGCGAGTCTATAACTGTTTTATCCATGTGGATATCAAAGATAGTAAGATTTGGATTCAGCGCAATACGACGGAGCTAGATATTGCTCAAGCATTAGTAGAGATGGGGGTTTCAAAGGAAGATATTGTCTTGGGATTGCATCCGCCCTACAAACGTCCGTATACAGGCTATGGTGTAGCGTAGGAGAGAATATTGCTGTTTTACTAAGTAACTTTAGCGATCGTTTGATGAAATGGTAATCAAACAGAACACACATGAAAAGATTTTACAGAAATTATCGTAGATAGATAGCAAGAAATGGCAACAGTTGCCATAATTCAGAATAGTGAGTCAATCAGGTAACAAATCGTGAAAAGTATGAATATTTCTCTACCTGACTCTATGAAAGTCTATGTAGAGGAACAAGTAGCAAGTGGTAGCTACAGCAGCGTCAGTGAGTACTTCTGTGAGTTAGTGCGCCTTGACCAAAAGCGTAAAGCACAAGAAGTCTCGAAGGTATGTTGTTGGAGAGTTTGAACTCTGGAGTTGCAACTGCTATGACTGCTCAAGATTGGGAAGATATTCGTCAAGCAGTGCGAGTGAAAGTCGTTTAGGATTCGTCAGTTAGCTTCGCGGGGTTTAGCCTGCTGTTATACAATGGAAAAGTCAGCTCTTAGTCAAACGCGATTAAGCCAACGGTAAGTTCTTTCAAAAAATATGCATCGCTTACTAGGACAATCAGAGCATTTTCTATGGTTACTTTCCCAATCCACACCAATGAATATTGTCCTTTGCGCCTCTGTTAAAGGAACTCTTACCATAAACCAGCTCCGCAAGGCACTAAAGCAGGTACAATATCGGCATCCATTACTTTCAGTGAAGATTACTACTGATGACAAGAATCAACCATTATTTACGGAAGAAGATGTTCCGGATATTCCCTTGCGGGTGATTGACTGGCAAGAAGAACGCTGGTGTCAAGAGGTAGAGGAAGAGCTATTCTATCCTATACCTTGGAATACAGGACCCCTAGTACGTGTAACTTTCCTACATTCGACTGAAGTTTGTCAGCTCATTGTGACCATCGATCATTGTATTAGTGATGGTTTATCAGGGGCTTATCTTGTAAGAGACATCCTCCATGCAGCTAGTCAACCCGACACTCAGACGCAAAGATTGCCAAAACAGCCTCCCTGGGAAGAAATGATGCCTCCGCTCCAGAAAACATTAAGTATCGATCGCGCCAAAGAAGAATATTTGGAGCAGGATAGATCGCTAAGTAGGTCAGAGCAAAAGAATTTTCTGGATCGTGAGAGCAAGAAATGGCAACTTCGTTTGTTCCATTGGAGCTTATCACCAGAACAAACTCATGCGATCGTGACCTGTTGTCGGAAAGAAAAAACAACTGTTCAAGGGGCACTATGTGCTGCATTCCTGCTATCTATTGCGGCTGAGATTGACCTACGTCATCAAGAATTTGTTAAGTGTCTCTCTCCGCTTAGTCTCCGGAAATACCTTGTGCCGCCTATAGGCGAGGATTTTGGGCAATACATTTCTCGGATTATGACTAGACATCAGTGTAACAATCCAAGTGATGTGAGCCAACTCTGGCAGATAGCCCACAAGGTTAAGCAGCAAATTAACCAAGCTGTTATAAGTGGTAATATATTCCGAAGCGGCTCAGCTTTATCCCGCTTTCTGAGCACTAAACCCGATCCGATCGCAACCAAACAGTATGCAGATAAATTAGTAGGTTCCGATCTGACTGTGACTAATCTTGGACGATTGAATATACCACAACAGTTTGGTCAGTTGCATCTCCAAGAACTTTATCTGACTGTCACAGGTTCTGAAAAAGAACCGATTATTTTGGGAGTAACCACAATTGGCGATCGCATGTGTATTACTTTTCGTTATTTAGAGTCGATTATTCCTCAATCGATTGCACAGAAAATCCAGCGAGGGGCAATGCGGCGACTCGACGAAGTTGTCACCCAATACGCAGACATCATTGAATAGAAAGCTGTTCAGCAACATATATTATGAAGGTGAAAGGAGGTGCAATCCGTGCGTTCGCGAAGCGCAAGCCACCCGGCTTATCGCTCTCACTAACTCCTCTGGCTCCACGGGTTTTGTGATGTGGGTTTGAAATCCGACCTGAAGTGCTTGCTGTCGATCCATCTCTGCGGCATAGGCAGTCAATGCAATGGCTGGAATCATTCCGCCTTGCTCGTAGGGACGCGATCGCACTTCTTTGAGCAGCATATAACCGTCCATCTGAGCCATCCCAATGTCACTCACGAGCACATCGGGAATCGATTGTTCCAGTGCAAGCAATGCTTCTAAGCCAGAAGCAACAGCTGTCACCCTCGCCCCGCTTTGTTCCAACAGAAAAGCTTGAAACTCACGGGTGTCTGGCTCATCATCTACCAGCAAAATTTGAATACCCTCTAGCGGCAGTCCCGCATCTGTTTGGGGTAGGATGGTTTCAGATACGATGGGTAATGTCTGTTGCATGGTTGGCAATTGCACAGTGAAGGTTGCACCTTGCCCTTCACCCTGGCTCTCTGCCTGTACTGTTCCCCCGTGCATCTCCACAATTTGCCGCACGATCGCCAACCCCAATCCCAACCCGCCAAATTTGCGTGTCGTCGAGCCATCCTCCTGTCGAAAATACTCAAACACGTAAGGCAAGAACTGTGGATTGATACCTTTGCCCGTGTCAATGACTCGAATTTGAGCCAGTCGATTGAGTTGCCGCAGTTCAACGATCGCTTGTCCGTTCTTAGGCGTGAACTTAATAGCGTTGCCGAGCAAATTCCACACAGCTTGCTGCAATCGGGTGGCATCCCCAGAAACAGGAGCAATCTCTGTATCGAGGTCAAGTGTAATTTGAATATCTTTTGCCTCAGCCGCCAATCGCACTGTTTCTACAGCAGCAGAAATCACAAAGTTCAAACTAACAGGAGCTATAGTTAAAGATAGTTTGCCTTGCATAATGCGGGAGATGTCGAGCAAATCTTCGATCAATTGCGTCTGGAGTTTGGCGTTGCGTTCAATGGTTGCCAAGGCTTCTCTCTGGCGAGCAGCATCGAGTTTGCCTTTCTGTAGTAATTGAACCCAACCCAGGATGGGATTAAGGGGCGATCGCAACTCATGCGACAGAACTGCTAAAAACTCATCTTTGAGGCGGTTGGCAGTTTCAGCAGCTTCTCGTGCAACCTTCTCCTGTGCTAGCAGTCGTTCCCGTTCGCTCTCAGCTTGCTTTTGCTTTGTAATATCTCGCGAGACTGCAACCAGTTGAGTGACCTGTCCAGCACTGTTCCGCACGGGCGTAACGATACTATCCCAGTATTTAGGCGTGCCCTTGTAAGTGGGAAGATAGCCTTGGAACTGACCTGTGTTGCCAGCTTTGGCAGCCGCGATCGCAGTCTTAGCATTTTCATAATCCTCACCTTGCCAGAAGTCAAGCCATCGGGCATTCAGAGCGAGCGTCGGATCGTCGATTTCCAACAAACACAATCCACCTGTGCTTATATAAACGATTTCGCTGTTGAGAGTTAACACTTTAATGCAGTCCTTGCTGCTCTCTAAAATGCGTTGCTTCAGTTCCTCACTATCCCGCAAGGCGGCTTCAGCACGTTTACGATCGCTAATATCCTTAAACACGATCGCCACTTTTCGGTCTTTCGGCTGTCCGGTGCGGCAAGCATACACATCGAACCAGCGGCTCATAGGTACAGAGCCATTCTCAAAGCGAACGGGTTCCCCCGTTAATGCAACTGAGCCGTAAGTTTCAACCCAAAAGTCTTCTAGATCTGGCACTAACTGACGTGCTGTTTTACCGACGGCTTGTTGCAGCCCTGTTTGTTGCTCAAACACCGGATTAATTTCTAAGAAGCGGTAATCGATTGGCGTGTCGTTCTCGTCAAACAGCATCTCGACGATGCAAAAACCTTCGTCGATCGACTCAAACAGCGTGCGATAGCGTTCCTCAGATTCGCGTAGGGCTTTTTCGGCGTGGGCGCGTTCCACGTCAGCCCAGGTTCGTTCTGCGGTTTCTTCAACCAATTTGACCTCTGTTTCTGTCCACTGACGCGGCGTGGATTGGTGAACGGCAAGCAGGGCAACGAATTGATTGTTTTTGACTAGTGGCACATCTATGTGTGCGGCAATATCGATCTCGCGGTATCTCGCCTTTTCGGCATCCGTATATCTCGGATTATTGGGAATGTCGGTCACAACCTGGGTGCGCCCAGCCCAATGGTCAATAGTCAGGTTGCGTTGGTAGTCATCCAAACGATAGTGTCCGCTCAATTGGGCTACGCCGTTCGTATAATTGCGATGAACGATGACCTCCTCGCCATTGGATACCACTTCAATGTAAATAACACGAGTTGCCCCCAAAGACTCCCCCAAAATGCGAGCGGCGATCGCTTGTATCTCTGAAGCATCGGTAAGCGGGCGGAGAGCATCCGCCAGTTTGACGCGGAACGCATTGAGTTGATTGGCTTGGTGTAAGGCGGCGACGGCAGAGCTATCCTCTAGCAGGTCAAAATCTTGTTGCTTCTTTTCAGATGCCTGTGCTCCATCGAGTTCAGTCAGTACAAGCTGCACCGCTGTTTTCAGGTCTTCTGACCAAGTTTCGATAGGACCTAATGGCGTTTGCGACCAATCGTGCGATCGCAAAGCGTCTCCGAAGGAGAAGGAGTTTCGCAGCAACGCCCCCAACTCGCCGCCCCCAACAAACCAATTCTCAGCCATTGCCCTGGACTCCTCTGCCCTCATGTGTTAATTTCTTATATGAAGTATTTTCCTCGCATTTCCTAGCAGAGTTCCCGTAACGTAGCATCGGAGTCCTCCGAGCGCTGGCTGTTGAATACTGACGTATTGCTGATGAAACGCCATATTGCTCACAATTTACTCAGTCCTTTACATCTATAATTTTGGATAATTTTAACAAAAAGGCAATGCATCTCAAGACACAAGTTGTTCTTTAGGAGACCGTCCGTATACAGGGTATGGTGTGGCTTAGAATTGATGGATTACGATCGCGATTGCCTAAAACCAGCTCTGCAACTGCGTCAAGCTATCCGTGATTCACAATATCATCTTGATGATGAGTTTCGACAGATTGGTAGAGAAATTTACGTTGAGGTTAAGTGAAATAAAACAGGCATTATAGCGGTTTTCAGTTGGGTGCAATACATTAAATGATTTAGGAACCGCAGCCTGTAGCAGATGGACGCAGATAAATCTGTACTTTATTCAACTGACAACTGCTATATTTATATGTATCGGGGGAGTTTTGCGAGTTCCTCTAACCCCAAATCGCGAGTCACAATCGAAGTATAACCCAATTCTGAGCGTGCTTTGCGATCGCTAAATATGAGTTCCTGACCGATAAGCCTAACCATCTTTCGAGTTATGGGAGGGGCTGTTTTGCGCTGAGCGCTATGCGAAATCATTTCCGTGAAGGTTAAATAGCTGTAGACAAATCAAGTTTTTATATTATTATTTTATTACTATTCTTCTTAGTTATAGAGCTTAACATATGCGAATAAAAAGTCAATTGTCAAGACGAGATGCACTTAGCTAGCTTACGAATTCAAAGGCGATTGTCATAGCGAATTGTTACTACTATCGCCCGTCTATGTTGCTAAAAAGCGAACAGCGATCGCACTTCAAGCTAAAAATAATGGTTTGATACTATAGAGTCGGTAAACTAATTATTATTTCGGTTTAGATTTGAAGCTTGGTTTGTCCAGTAACAGCTGAACGATCCTGAATATTTCCTTACCCGATTCAATCAACGCTTAGAGGAGATTGTTGGTGATGGGCGGTTGTTTGACCCCAATAAAGTTTCAAAGGGTGAGTAAGGGGAGATTTTACAGAAATTATGCATAATTAGGACGGGCGTCTCGCCCGTCCCACAAGAGTTGTGAAGAATTGCAAATACATTAGCCTAGATCGAAGAGCAAGATTTCTGCACCAACATCTGTACTAATTTCGAGTTGTTCTTCTGGGCTAATTTGTACTCCATCGCCTGCTCTGAGTTCTTCTCCATTCAAAGTTACTACGCCTTGAGCTATTTGCAACCAGGCATAACGATTGGATTGAACGCGATAGTTAATAACATCACCAGCTTCTAGAATAGATGTGTATAGATCGACATCTTGATAAATAGTGACTGCTCCATCGCGTCCATCTTTTGCGCCAATCAAACGTAGCTTTCCACGTTTTTCTTCAATAGGAAAACTTTTTTGTTCGTATCTTGGTTGCAACCCTTGCTTGTTAGGAACAATCCAAATTTGAAGAAAATGAACTGGCTCTGTTTCAGAAGGATTGTACTCGCTATGCAAAATACCAGTACCAGCACTCATGATTTGTGCGTCACCTGGATAGATAATTGAGCCATTTCCCAAACTATCTTTATGCTCTATCGATCCTTCTAAAACATATGTCAGGATTTCCATATCTTTGTGTCCGTGGGTTGGAAAACCTGCACCAGGAACTACGCGATCGTCATTAATCACTCTTAAAGAACGAAAGCCCATGCGATTTGGATCGTAAAAACCACCAAAAGAAAATGTGTGACGGCTATCCAACCAGCCCGTTCTACTTTGTCCTCGTGCGTTGCGATCGTGAATGAGGTGTGTTTTAGAATTAACAGCCATAAGTTTTTCCTCCGCTTAAAATTTCACAATTAATGTTTGTAAGTTTCTGAATAATCAACCGTAACAACGAGTCTTTTTGCAACTCTTTTTCAACTATCCTTATCTTAGAATATGTATATTTAAAATGAAAAGTACGCACTTTAAAGTGCCGTACTTACCAAAAAGATACTACTTCTCTTCTCGCTTTAAAATGACTATTTTTTTATATAGTAAGCATTGCATACCAACAGCAAATGGTGGGCAATGCCCACCCTACTTACTATTTATCAAAAAGATCTTAAGGCAGTTCAAAATATAAAAAATGGTGGTTACACCCACCTATTCTCATAAAGAATAACTAAATTTTTAGACAAAAAGGCTCTCTTTCCTTTGTAACTCTGTACCTGGAGCGGTTCAAAAATAATTTATTAAACCGCTCCAGGTACAGAGAGCACATTAGAAAAGAGATTTTATTCTGGCACTCAAATGATATGGCTTGCCTTAATTAAGACTTACAAGACGAGAGCGAAAATTGGGAATGAACTTTATCCTTTATACTTCACACTCTCACAGCAGCTCTGTCTAGATTCTGAGCAGTAGCAGGAACACCATTTCCTGAGTTATTTGCAGCTGCTTGTAAATGAGCGTCTAGGAACCAGAGCCGCTTGTCAATAGTACGGGAAACTTCAGTGTAAAGATCGGCAGTATCAGTATCGCCTAGATCTTCAGTTTTGTCGATCGCTTCGCGTAAATGCTTAGCATAAGGTCCAAAGCGATTTGCTAAGGCAGTGACATGCTCCATGCCAGCGATAATTTCTGTAGGATACTCTGGCAAAATAGAATTAGCAGCTGCCATGCGGACTGTTCCGCAAGCATAACCACCCAAAGCAGTGACACGTTCAGCAATTAAATCGATGAACTCTTCTAACTCACCTGCTATTTCATCAAACAATTCGTGCAATTGATAGAAGTCAGTTCCTTTGACGTTCCAGTGCGCTTGCTTGGTTTGAGATTTGAGGTCTGAAGTAGCTGCTAGGGATTGGTTGAGAATTGCTACTATCTTGGCACGTGCGTCTGCAGGAAGGTCAATACGGGTTGGATAAAGACGTGATGCGAGCTTGTTGTCAGTCATAGTAAGTGTTTGTTTCTTTCATCGGCGTGATACCACTCAGTTTACAAAAATTTGTTTGATTTCGGAAACCTTCTCCTGATAGATGGATTTTTATCCGAAAGAGTTATAATGATTCTTAATGATTTTTTATAAATCTATAGGTAAAAAGTATAATTTATCCCTTGAGTAGCCCTGACTCAAAAGTGAAACTTATGTTGTTCGAGATTGCAGGTAGCAGCCCTAGTGTTGCGATCGCAGGCAATTTGAAAGCATCGAGCGATCGCGATCGCATTGTGTCGCCGATATTCCTAAAGTTAAACTCAACTACCGAACATTTATTTACAAAGAAAGGTAGAGAGCAGAAGGCATTCCCAGAGCGGCTTGGAGATGAAGGTGAATTTCTATTGTAGAGCGGGAATAATAGGTACGCACGCTTATGCAAAGGTGCTAAAAAAGTGTTTTCAGCATCTGAACGTTTCAATTTTACGATCGCCCTCGTTAGTCTTATCAGTGGATTGATAGGTATAGGCGGAGCTTGGGAACGAAGGTGAAGATGTCTGTTTGTGAGTTATCTCTCATTAACCATTCACTAGTCACTGGTTACTGGTTCCCGTTACGTTCGCAAACGATAACCAATTCCTCGGATGGTCTCTATGCGATCGCTTCCTAATTTCTTCCGTAAGTGACCCACATAAACATCTACAATATTCGATCCCGGATCGTAATCATAACCCCAAATGCGGTTAAGTAATTGTTCTCGACTCATAACCTGCATTGGGTGACGTAAAAACACTTCTGCCAATATAAATTCGCGAGTGGAAAGTTCTACCAGCCTATCTTCCACCCAAACTTCTCGTGCAATCAAATCTAAAGCAATATTACCAACTCTCAGAATAGTTTCTTCCTTCGCTCTGGGTACATGGCGGTTGCGTAATTGCACTCGGATGCGTGCTAGCAGTTCTTCAAACCGAAATGGTTTGGTAATGTAATCATCAGCACCTCCTTCCAATCCTGCAACAGTATCATCGACACCATCACGAGCAGTCAGG
This sequence comes from Scytonema hankhaensis NUACC26, assembly GCF_045865695.1. Classification (NCBI taxonomy): domain Bacteria; kingdom Bacillati; phylum Cyanobacteriota; class Cyanophyceae; order Nostocales; family Scytonemataceae; genus Scytonema; species Scytonema hankhaensis. Next base: position 30,111 of record NZ_BAACAP010000194.1, on the reverse strand, counting down.
ACGATAATGGGGAAGGTTTCTCCTCTTCCCCGCAACTCTTGCAATACATCCAAACCATCTTTATCTGGCAAACCTAGATCGAGAATCAACAAGTCAAAATTATTACTATCCGCCATATTCAATGCATCTCTAGCCTTGGTGGCTACTGTGGTTATGAAGCCGTGTGCTTGTAACCCGGTTTCCAGGAAGGCTGTGATGCGATGATTGTCTTCGGCGATAAGAATCCGATTCATAAATTCGGTCCTCTTCGTCAGACGCTAGGGGAATTACAATTGTGAAAGTAGACCCATGACCCAGACGACTGGAAAGCTCGACCCATCCACCATGAGCTTGAGCAATGGCTTGCACGATCGCCAATCCCAATCCATGCCCTTCATGCTGGTCTTCTTTTGTCGCCCTTACAAAACGCTCAAAAATGCGTTTTTGGTCTTCAGGGGCAATTCCAACTCCAGTATCTTTTACCCAAATATTAATGCAATCCCCTTTAGCAGAGGAGCCAAGTGTAATAGTATCATCATTACTCGTGTGGCGAACTGCATTTTGGATTAAATTCATCACTGCTTGAGTTAACCTCTGACGGTCAACCATCACCGGGCTCAACCCTTTAGATTCCAACCGCCAATCTCGATTGGCAAGCGATCGCGCTTTGAGATATATTTCCTCTGTCAGCCAATCGAGTTCTTCTGGCTTTATCCTCAGAAAATCCGGGCGTTCGGTTTTTGCTAGCAGTAGTAAGTCATTCACCAGGCGACTCATGCGGTCTAACTCATCCATCACCAAAGCAATAGTTACCTCTTGTTTTTCCGGGCAAAACTGTAACATTTCCAAATGACCCTGAATCACAGTAATGGGAGTCCGCAATTCGTGACTAACATCGTTGAGAAACTTTTGCTGACTATCAAAAGCAAACTGCAACCGATCCAGCATTTCATTAAAAGTTTTCGTCAACTCCGCTATTTCATCCGCTCCCTTGACTGGAATACGCTGTGTCATATCAGACTCAGTAATGGATTGAGCAGTTTTCGTCAGCAAACGTAGGGGATATAGTACCCGTCCAGCTGTAACCCATGCTAGTAAGAAAAAGATGAGCAGGACAATCAGAGTGACTTGCATGACTAGGAAAATGGCATTTGTTCCTGCTTGAAAAGCGGCTGAAGCATCATGAATGGCAATAAGCATGGCTCTTTCTCCACCTGTACTGACTGGATATGCTACATAGCGAATTCTTTGTGTAGAAGTTTGTATGTAACCAGTCCTTGGTTTTGTAAGGTGAGTCCAACGCCGTATCAAAGCTGGATACTGCTCTAAAAGCTCCGAAGGTAAAATCGGGCTGTATCTATAAATTTCGTCATTAATAAGAGTAATAATATACTCATTCCGTGTAGGAGCATAAGTAGCCAAAAATTTATCAAACAATGCGATCGTCTTCACTGCATTTTTCGATTGTTTTGCAATATACTGCTTTTCCAGTAATTGAAATCGTGCTACTTCTTTAATCAAAGAGGCGTCCGCTCTTGCTTTCAAATCATCACAATAGATCTGACGAGTTGTTTGTATAGAAAATATTGCCGTACAAGCTGTTAGCAGAAAGTACCAAACTAACAAACGGGCGCGGACGCTATAGAAAATTTTGCGCCATCCTTGTGGAGGTGGATATTTTGCGATTATTTCTGTAGACTTGCTATTTGCTTGATATCTATTTGCCATTTTTCTAAAAGTAGGGATTGGGGATTAGCGATTGGGGAACTCGGTGCCCCCTCCTTGTTGAGGGGCAATGGGGAAAGAGAGACACATTACCTATTCCCAGATCCCTAATATTTGACACCTACAGCAACCTGACATAAACTGGTAGGCTACAACCTTTAATAATAATTGACTATCTTAATTTTCCAAGGAAACAGGAGTTTCCCAATCCCCAGTCGCTAATCCCCAATCCCCTTTTTAAACGTGGCTCATAACTACCAGCGTGCCAAACTTAGAGGTAAATCCTTCAAAGGGCAAGACCTAACAGGTGCGGATTTCTCCTATTCAGATATCCGAGGCGCTGACTTTACTGGTGCCTTCCTTAAAGGAGCAAACTTCAGTCATGCTAAAGCAGGGCTGCAACGCCGTTGGGTAATTGCTACAGTTATTCTTGCATTACTGCTGTCCGCTATATCAGGATTGCTGTCAGCTACGAGTGGTTCTCTCATAGGGTATATTCTTACTAATAGTAACTACGAAAATACTTATGTTGCTGCAGTCACTTTAACAGTCTTGTTTGTGTTTTTTCTCATCACGATGCGCCAAGGAGTCGCTGCAGCCTTTGGTTTTTTGGCAGTAGCTGTGACGTGGACTGCTGTAGCAGGAGTTATATGGGCTGGAATAGTGGCAGTGACATGGGCAAAGGCTGGAACTCAGGCAGGAATCATGGAATTGGCAACAGTGGTGGCAGTCGTCGTTACAGGAGCCATAGCAGCGATCGCAGCAGCAACTGGCGTCGTCCTGATAGCTGGGGCAGCAGCTATGGCAGGATCTGCTGCTGGATTACTAGCAGTGGCAATTACGGTGTCTGTCGCAGGGGCTATAGCTGGAGTCGGTGCGATCGCTGCTGTGAGGATAGGCGGTCCAGTTGTAGGAGCGTTAGCAGGAGTGATTTCTATCTTGACAATATTTCTCTCTGCTGATATTGGATGTCGCGCACTCTTTGAAGATGAAAAACAAACTTGGGTTCGCAATGTAGCTCTAGATTTTGTAACAAGACGTGGAACGAATTTTCAAGCTAGCAATTTGACAGATGCCAACTTTACACAAGCAAGACTAAAAAATACAAATTTTACTAAATCTGTCCTCACACGCACTTGCTGGTTTCAGGCAAAAACAATGAATCGGGCTGATGTTAGGACAACCTATCTTGAGGATAAAAATCTACGACAACTGCTAATTACAAAAGATTTACAAGGCAAAACTTTTGATGGTTGGGATTTGCAAGGTATGAATTTGCAAGATGCAAATTTGAAAGATGCTAGCTTCATTGCAGCCAAGCTCAATGAATCGAACCTGCAAGGAGCCGATCTTTCAAGAGCCAATCTTACAGAAGCGCAATTAGATAAAACCGATTTGAGAGGCGCAACTCTGACAGGTACGTATATCGGAAATTGGAGCGTCACTCCGGATACAAAGCTAGATGGCGTACACTGTGACTATACTTTTATGTACGTGCCAACTAAAGATAATCCCAATCCCCATCGTCTACCTGCTAACTGGGATGAAACGTTTAAAGAAGGCGAGTTTACTAAATTAATGACTCCATTACCTAACTTATCAAAGATTTAGGGGCTTCCAAATAAAAAATGTCCTAAAACTTCTTGTGGTGCGGGCAAGATGCCCGGTATTAATTCCTATTAAAACTTCTTGTGGTGCGGGCAAGATGCCCGGTATTAATAAGGGACGGGCGAGGACGCCCATCCCACAATATGGAATAATTTATTTTGTACGGTTATTATACCAAGAGCCCCCCTAGCTCCCCTTAAAAAGGGGGGAATGTTCAAAGTCCCCCTTTTTAAGGGGGATTTAGGGGGATCTTAACGTCTTCTCTGAAGAGTATTACACCTGAGTTACATCTTCTCGAGTTATCTGCTGCTCTACATTACTAATAGCAGCATTAAGACCAGCAAGTTTGGTTTCTAAATCATCTCGCATCGTTTTTAAAAATTTTAGCTTGCGTTCGAGACGGGTTTTGCGAGAAACTGTTTCCCCACCATAGCAAGAGTTATTATACCAAAAAGAAAATGGAAACATAGTTCGCCTTGTGAAAGAGGAGCATATTTAAATTATGGCGAAATTCCAGGTGAGATAACGGCAATAGGAGTGGGGGAAAACCGTCTAAAAAATGCGGTTTTCAATGTTGGTTAGTAGCAGCTTGAACGTAAGCAGCTACTAAAGGTGGTAACTGGTTTTCGAGTTCGGTGACGATCGCATGGTCCAAGGCTGACCAAACTCTATTGTTCCCAAATACGCAAGGCTGTAGGATTCCCCATAGTTCATTGTTCCAAACTAAGTGGGAGTGTATCAGCGCTCGATGTCCAAAATTTTTTCGCTCAAACTCTCGATTGACAACTTCTGGATTGGCTGTTTCTACGTCTTCTACATAAACCGAAGGAGCTTTTCGTAAAGCAGCTGCAAATAGAGGATCTTCTTTTGGTAAAGATTCTGGTTCTGGTTCCCACTCAGGCTTCATAGGATTGGGAATTTCTGAACTTCGTCTCCAGCAATGAGTAATTTTTCCTAGTTTGAGTTCTGGGTTTCGTAGGTAAAGAAAACAGCGATCGCACTGCAACTCTTTTCCAAGTGCTGGTAGCAAAGCATTAAAAACAGCGTTTGGTTCATTATGTTTTTCTAAAATCTCTTGAAGAGTGCTTGGTAAAGTTGAGTTCAACATAAATAAAATAACTGTAAAAAAAGTACATTTAACTTTATATCTAAAATTTGACTATTATCTCATCAATCTGTAGTGGGTTGTCTGTCAATTAGGAGCGAGGCTTGGACGACGCCAACAGTCTATTTATACCTTTAGCTGTAATTCTACCTTTAGAGAGAAGTCAAAAATGGTAAAAAAATTTTATTATTTTGAATTCAAAATCTTTCTTATCCCACTAAACAACGAGACTCCTATCGAGTTAGCTTGTTACAAGTATCAGAAAATAGAGTGTTTACTTTAAGTGAGACATTAAAACTCTTCCCCCTGTCAAAGAATGAGAATCCTTACTAGTTGTTTTTGCTTGAATACCCGAATGATTTTTTGAGAAGCAGGGATGTTGTTGTCATGATTCTTATATTGTTGGGATAGCAGACTTAATTTTCTCTAATCATTAAAAAATTGTTAAGAAAATTAAACTATGTCTCATTTACATTTCACGATGTCAGCACTGTCACATCTTAAATCTAATAGTCAATAAGTATTATTAACTCCGCTTGATATTTTTTTGATGTACGATTTTAGCTGTGTCATGTTCTACCAGCAATTTTTTTGAGTAAAAATACTTAAACCATAAAAGAAGATGAAAATTTTTTTATATATAGGAGTCAATTATTTATAACAAATCTAACTTTTTTTATACTAGGGACAGATTTTTGTAATTTCTGAGAAAAAATCCGTTTAATGTTAAGCATTTATTATAAAACATGATATTTTGTTAAATAGGTTAGTTAAAACCATTGAGTAAAAACTCTATTCTTGTATCGGGATTTCTGCAAAACACCAGCAAGTAACCTGATATAAGAGATTTTGTCTCTCAAAAAGGCTCAGCAGTTTCATTACAAACTCACAAAAGTATGCTTGAAACCGCATTTGGGGAAGAAATAAGAGTCAATGCACACTTGTCTAATGTATTGGATGTTCCTTTTGGGTGATTTATTCAAAGGTACATCTAGGGTTTGATAGTGTGCAGATTTAAATTGCTTTGCGAATAGTCCCCTAATTTTATTAGGGGATATTGTCAACTTAGGGTCAATAAGAATGAGTACCGTACAAACAAAGTTTGAAGCTACTGACAGCGCTTTTCACGTAGAAGCTTACGAAAAGATTGAGTATAGCCTGGTTTATGTTGATGGGGTTTTCTCAATCAAGAATACAGAGTTGGCAGAAGTCTATAAAGATTTTGGTCGCTGTCTGGCTGTTGTGGATACAGATGTAAACAGGCTATACGGCGATCGAATGCAGGAGTACTTTGAGTATTACGGCATTGACCTCACAGTTTTCTCTATTACGATCGCTGAGCCAAACAAGACTGTTGAATCTTTCGAGAAGATTATAGATGCTTTTGCGGATTTCAGGTTGGTTCGGAAGGAACCCGTACTTGTGATTGGCGGAGGATTGATTACAGATGTAGCGGGTTTTGCTTGTTCTGCTTATCGTCGGAGTTCTAATTACATTCGTATTCCCACAACTCTCATTGGTTTGATTGATGCGAGCGTGGCGATTAAGGTAGCTCTTAATCACAAAAAGCTGAAAAACCGCTTGGGTGCTTATCACGCTTCTAAAAAGGTTTTCCTTGATTTCTCATTTCTGCAAACTCTTCCCACAGCACAAGTCCGTAATGGTATGGCGGAACTCGTGAAAATTGCTGTGGTTGCGAACAAAGAGGTTTTCGATTTGTTGGATGAGTATGGTGAAGAATTACTCCGCACTCATTTTGGTTACATTGATGCTGCACCAGAAGTTAAGGATATAGCTCATAAAGCGACTTATGAAGCGATCAAAACTATGTTGGAGTTAGAAATTCCTAACCTCCACGAGTTAGACCTCGATCGCGTAATCGCTTACGGTCACACTTGGAGTCCGACTTTGGAATTAGCTCCTCGCGTTCCCATATTCCACGGTCATGCAGTGAACATTGATATGGCTTTATCAGCAACAATTGCTGCAAAACGAGGTTATATTACTAACTCAGAACGCGATCGCATTCTCAGCTTGATGAATCGTCTCGGTCTCGCCCTAGATCATCCCCTGATGGAAGAAGAACTCATGTGGCGTGCGACTCAATCGATTATCCTGACAAGAGACGGTTTATTAAGAGCAGCAATGCCCAGACCCATTGGCAATTGCTTCTTTATGAACGATTTAACTCGCGAGGAACTAGCGGCGGCTATCTCGGAACACAGACATATATGCCAAAACTATCCTCGTGGTGGTGAGGGTGTAGAAATGTATCCAGATAGCTACAAGCCAGAACTTGTTGGGAGCGAAGTTTAATGTCTCAATCTCAAGTTGCTGAAAAACCAATCGCTCGACCTGTTACACCGTTAGGAATTTTAGCAAAACAGCTAGAAACTATTCTGCAAACCCTCGATGGGAAAACATCCGAGCAGCTAACAGCAGAGCTTGATTTAGCATGGAGTTTGGCTGCTGGTTTAGACCCTTACCTAGAAGAATGCACCACGAATGAATCTCCTGCTTTAGCAGAGTTAGCAAAGAAAACTGCCTATGAAGCTTGGGGTCAGCGCTTTGATGAAGGGGCTACGGTACGGGAACTAGAACAGGAAATGCTTTCCGGTCATGTGGAAGGACAGACTCTCAAGATGTTTGTTCATATGACCAAAGCTAAGAAAATCCTGGAAATAGGTATGTTCACTGGCTATTCTGCATTGGCAATGGCAGAAGCACTACCACCAGATGGAGAACTAGTGGCTTGTGAAATTGACCAATACACGGCAGAATTTGCCCAAGCTGCTTTTCAAGCATCTTCTCATGGAAAAAAAATCCGTGTAGAAGTGGGTGGTGCATTAGAAATTTTGCAAAAACTTGCAGCAGCTGGTGAAACATTTGACTTTGTGTTTATTGACGCCGATAAGAAAGAGTACGTTCAGTACTTCCACACTTTGTTGGAAAAAGAGTTGCTCGTTCCTGGTGGATTTATCTGTGTAGATAATACCTTACTTCAAGGTCAAGTGTATCTTTCCCCTGAGAACCGTACTCCAAATGGTGAAGCGATCGCTCAATTTAACCGTACCGTTGCTGACGATCCGCGTGTGGAACAAGTCTTGCTGCCATTAAGAGACGGGTTAACTATCATCCGACGGATTTAGATAGTGGTTAGTTGTTAGTTGATAATTGTTTGAACCACTAACCACTAACGACTAACCACTATCTACTAACTAACACCCCTTTATGACACAATCCCTTTCAATTTCTTCACCAGTCCCAACAACACCACCTGTTTCCGTAAAAGCACGTATTATTGCCCTGTTCCAAAACCTAGGTACGTTAACATTACTCTTGTTAGCATTACCTGTGAATGCATTTCTTGTTCTGATTGCCTTAATTTGGAATAGCTTAACTCGTCTTTTCAGTACCCAACAAGCGACAGTTGCACGCCCTAAAAATATCCTGATTAGCGGTGGCAAAATGACGAAAGCCTTGCAGCTTGCACGTTCCTTCAAGGCTGTAGGACACAGAGTTGTACTTATAGAAACTCACAAGTACTGGTTATCAGGACACCGATTTTCTAATGCTGTTTCTCGCTTTTACACCACTCCTACTCCACAGTACGATCCAGAGGCATACATTCAAGCCTTAGTAGACATCGTTAAGCGAGAAAACATCGATGTTTATGTTCCTGTTACCAGCCCAGTTGCTAGTTACTACGACTCTCTAGCCAAACCAGCACTATCGCCTTATTGCGAAGTCTTACACTTCGATGCTGAAGTGACGAAAATGCTAGATGATAAATTTGCTTTTAGTGAGAAAGCACGAGAGCTAGGTTTATCGGTTCCCAAATCATTCAAGATTACCAATCCAGAGCAAGTCTTGAATTTCGATTTTTCACAAGAAACTCGCAAGTATATTCTTAAGAGCATTCCCTACGACTCCGTGCGTCGCTTAGATCTGACTAAGCTACCCTGCAATACACCTGAAGAAACAGCAGCATTTGTAAAGAGTTTGCCGATCGCTCCAGAAAAGCCTTGGATTATGCAAGAGTTTATTCCTGGCAAAGAATTCTGTACTCACAGCACAGTCCGAAATGGAGAGTTAAGACTGCATTGCTGTGCGGAATCTTCGGCTTTTCAGGTGAATTACGAAAATGTTGAGAATCCTGAAATTCAAGCATGGGTGAAGCATTTTGTCAAGGGTTTGGGATTTACCGGACAAGTATCCTTTGACTTTATCCAAGCCGATGACGGGAAGGTTTATGCAATTGAGTGCAACCCCCGAACCCATTCGGCAATTACCATGTTCTACAATCATCCTCAAGTCAGTGATGCTTATTTGGGAACAGAGCCTTTAACCGAATCTTTACAACCATTACCCAACAGCAAGCCTACATATTGGTTATATCATGAAATTTGGCGGTTAACTGGGATTCGTTCTTTTTCTCAACTTCAAAATTGGGTAAGGAACATTTTCAGAGGAACTGATGCTATCTACAAGTTACACGATCCATTACCATTTTTAATGGTACACCACTGGCAAATTCCTTTATTATTGCTGAATAACTTATGGCAACTTCGAGGTTGGACAAGAATAGATTTTAATATCGGGAAGCTGGTTGAATTCGGTGGCGATTAAGCTTTTTTTAATTACTTTCAAAACAAAATTTTAGAGCTAATGATTCAATTACAATTTGTAAAGGCGCGTATTTTTGCAGTGTTCCAAAACTTGGGAACCCTTGCATTACTGGCGATCGCTTTTCCCTTGAACTGCATTGTCGTCTTAGCAGCGTTGCTATGGGATTCGATCGCTCGTCCGTTTCACAAGCAAGTGGTTTTAACCGAAAATCCCAAAAATATCTTGATTGGTGGCGGTAGGATGACCAAAACCGTTCAACTAGCGCGCTCCTTTCACGCTGCGGGTCATCGGGTAATTTTAGTTGACATTCACAAATACTGGTTATCCGGTCATCGATTTTCCAAGGCTGTCGCAGGCTATTACACCGTTCCTGAACCCCAGAAAGACCTAGAAGGCTACACTCAATCCCTACGTGCGATCGCCGAAAAAGAAAACATAGACTTTTTTATTCCGGTAGCCATTTTCGCCGTCAGCTACTTCGACCCCGAGGATAAGCCAGTGTTATCTGGCTGTTGCGAGATTTTCCACTTCGATGGTTGGATGATAAGTTTGCCTTTGCCGAAAAAGCACGCTCATTCGGTTTATCAGTTCCCAAATCCTTCAAAATTACCGCTCCAGAGCAAGTTCTAAACTTCGACTTTTCCCACGAGAAGAATAAGTACATTCTCAAAAGCATTCCTTACGACAGCCTGCGCCGCTTGAACATGACCAAGCTACCCTGCGACACTTCTGAGGAGACAGCAGCATTTGTCAAGAGTCTGCCTATCAGCGAGGAGAAGCCTTGGATTATGCAGGAATTCATCCCCGGACAGGAATACTGTACTCACGGTACCATACGAAATGGGGAGTTAAGACTGTACTGCTGCTGTGAGTCATCCGCCTTTCAAGTCAACTACGAAAATATTGATAAGCCTGAAATTTTACAATGGGTGAGTCATTTTGTCAAAGAACTGGGACTGACCGGAGAGGCTTCCTTTGATATCATTCAAGCTGTTGACGGAACTGTTTATCCGATTGAGTGCAACCCCCGCACTCACTCCGCGATTACTATGTTTTACAACCATCCAGGGGTAGCGGATGCGTACCTTGGTAAAGAACCTCTGGCTGAACCTTTGCAACCTCTACCTGATAGTAAGCCAACTTATTGGCTGTACCACGAAGTCTGGAGGCTGACTGGGATTAGATCGTTGAAGCAATTACAAACCTGGATAAGAAACGTTTGGCGGGGGAAAGAGGCAATTTTTGAGGTGGATGACCCCCTACCGTTCCTAATGGTACATCACTGGCAAATTCCTTTACTCCTTCTCGACAATCTACGAAGACTCAAAGGTTGGGTAAGAATAGATTTTAACCTTGGCGAGCTCATAGAGTGATATCATGTCTTTGTGCCCGTTCTATAAACTGGGCTTTTGCGCTAACCTAAGTAGAGGAATTAAAAACCAGCAGAAGGCTGTAAAGACTGCACTGATAATGACAAGGGTGGAAACTGGAACTCCGCGATCGTATAGATAACCACCCAAGATAGTACCGGGTTGTTTAACTAAATGATACACGGACATGAACACCGCATACGTTGAACCTTCTGCACCAACAGGACAGGCTCTAGCTGCAATTTCCAATACGCCTAGCATAGCTACTATGGAAAAAAATCCAAAAAATAGACTCACTAAGATAGCGCTTTGCATATTGTAAATAAATAACAGACCGAGGGTAGAAACAACACTGAAGCCAACAGCAAGATTGAGCAGCCACCGTCGTGAAATTCTGGAGGCAAAAATACCAAAAGCGATCGCGCCCAAAGCATTGGCAACAGCTTCAACCGTACCTAAAATCCCTATAAATTGAGGATCGAAATTCAAACTTTCTTTTTGATAATAGACGATATAATTAACTAAGGAGGGAATGAGAGTAAACTCCAAGCAAGCAATAAAGCCTAGAGCGGTTAGAAATTGTCGTGATTTTACTCCTAACCAAAGAGATTTTAAACCTCTTTGAAATGAACCTGTTTTTGGCTGCTTTTTTTCATCAGCAAGTAATACGATGGTGGCAATTAGACCAAGAAACGGTACAATTGCAGTTAGCAGAAAAGCGATTGATAAACTGGAATTTTGAGCAAGCCAGCCACCAATGTAATACAACAGCGCTTGTCCGAGACTCAAAGCCGTCCATTGAATTGCTTGTAAGAGAGCAGTATTGTTGAAAACTTTACCTTGAACGACCATTATTTTGTCTGTCAATACATCGCTAAAGGCTATAGCTATATTGACTAATATTAAGCCACCTATTAGTGGAGAAACTGTATTGAATTGTAAGCCACTTAATCCTAGTAAGACGGTAGTTGCTAATGTATAGCAAATCAAAAAATAGCTTTTGAACTGATAACCAAAAATTGGAATGGTATCTTCAATAATTCCATATAGCGGTCTGATTAGCCAGGGAGTAAAAATCAAACTGCTGAAGGTTGCTAACTGTGCTGGCGAAAGTCCAAGGTTATCTTTAAGATATATAGTCAGAGGAAGACCGAAAAGCCCTGGATAAGCCCCGTATGATTGAATTAAGTAAAACAGGATCATGATGCAAATAACTCTTTGCATTGCCTTGCGATCTTCTATGGTGTTGTTATACATGAGTTGATATTTTGAAAATGGGGACTAGCGATTGGAGACTAGGGACTGGGAGAGACTTTGTAATAAAGCTGGTTTCATGTCGTGAATGTTACACATATTTCCGAAAGCGGTAAGTATTTTACGCTTGAGTTTAGTATTCAGCCTACTATGGGCAACTTGTAAGTTATCAATGACAAGAACATCGCCTTGCTTCCAGGAAAAGATGGCAGCATTTTTCCATTCAGCTTTGCCTAATTCTTGTGCTTCTGCTTCTGTCATTGTTACATATCGATCGCTCTCGTTCACAAAATATGCATTCAGGGTACTCGTTCGTTTTTGCGAACCATCGACAACAGTTGCTGCTGTTGTTAATCCTTGTTGAATACTTTTATACAAGTTGGCTGGAAGGAAATCGTAATAGAGCCTTTTTCTCAATGAATACCGTTGTCTGAGGTTTCGATACCATTCACGACTGACTAAACAATCAACAATGCTAAGGCAAAAGCAGAGTTTGCTCGTTCTTGGGTGACTAAATAAAGGAATATAAGAACACTCAAAAGAAATGGAGCCATCTTTTTCCCAGTTAAAATCAAAGCCTTGTTTCTGGAGGAGTTCGGTAATCTCTTCGTGTGAAAGATCCTCGAAGACAATCTCTAATAAATGATAGGGAACATATCGCACAAATCGCTGAGGATAGTTGGCAATTTTGTGCTGTAACTTGGGAGAGAGGTCGTAAAATAACTTTTCAGTATTTATAATAGGGGTTTCGCCATAGCGATCGGGTTGAACTTGACAAAAGAAAGCAAGTATGCCAGGTCGCACTGGTACCATATTGAGTTCGTTGTGAGGAGCAATAATTGTATCTGGTGGAGCTTCAGAAGAGGTAAAGACTTTATCGGTTATTCTGACACGATGAGCGCTACCAAAGTGATAATGTGACTCAAGCTGGACGTGCAATAGCTCTAAAACTTTTTGAAATTGCTCTGCACTCTCCACTTCAAATCCCCGAAACAAAATAGCTCCGTATTTATCTAGCTGTTTATTGAACCAGTCGCTGCTTTCGTGGAGTCGTGCTTCTAAAACTGCAAAAGATTTGTCATTGACAGGCTGTACAACTAGAGGTAGTTCTGTTTCAGAACTCGAAAAGGTTTTCTCTTCATCCTGCAAAAACCGTAATCTTATGTTGTCTGAAATAGAAATTGGAAGATTTTGCATCGTCTTCATTAAGGTGAAACAACTGATTCTGATGGAAATGGGGACTGGGGATTGGGGAACTCGGACTCCCCTCCTTGTTGAGGGGCAATGGGGACTGGGAAAGAGACATTTTCATCCCCTGGTTGTGGGCTATTGCCTATGAGTGTCTAGCTTGAAAATAAGGCGTAGGGTGGGCAATGCCCATCGTTTGATGTTGGTAGGCATTGCCCACCCTACAAAAATTGGTATCATTCCCTACTCCCCATTCGCCATTTCCCATTCCCTCTTCTAGAGGTCAAGGGTTAGAGGCTAGGGAAGAGAGCTTTTCAGTGCTAGGTGGTAAGATTTTACCGCGCTCGCTTGACTTGATAACAGTTTCGCTAAATGAAGTTATATATATTCCTAACACAATTACCGCAAAACTTATCAAGGTAGCCCAGCTTGGGCTTTCTGAAAAGATAACCCAAGCTTCCTGAGAGCTAAGGACAGGTACGAACAAATCGCATAAGGAGACAAATCCTGAAGATAGCTTCTTGAGGCAATTAGCATAAAGCCCTAGCCCCAGTATTTGGCATATTAAAGCTAGAGAAATTACGGTTAACCACCCGCTTAAAGAACAGGGAAAAAGTCTATCTTCCGACAGAATCATAACAGGTAAAAGTAAAAGAGTACCGATCGCAGAACACCAAGTCATGATAACGATTGAACTCAATTGCGTTCGTAGTTCTTCAACGATAAGTGGGTATAGACCAAGAAAACCAGCTGACAGTAATGCTAATAGATCTCCTTGGAATTCTCCTCCAGTAGTAGATGAGAAATCATGGTATGCTAGGATGCAAGCTCCCGCCATTGCTACCAACATACCGAACATAAATCTCATGTCAAAGCGCTTTCCCCAGATCAGCCACCCTCCTAGGACGGTAAATACTGGAGCCAGATTGTGCATGAGCGTAGAGTTTGCAACGCTAGTCTGATTGAGCGACCAAGCCCAGAGAACAAGAGTAGCTACCATGACAAACCCAACTCCTAATAGGAGTACAAGTAGTCGGATGGTGTAAACTGGCTGTTTTTGAGGTTGGCTATTAGACAATCGCTGACGTATTGCTGTTACTCCCATCCACAGCAAAAAAGCAACAGTAGAGATCCAAAAGCGATTAAAGATTATTGCATTTGGACTGAGTTCGCCTTCGCCCAAGCGAATCAGAATTGGCGAAAAAGACAGAGCCACTAAGCTAATTAGCAATGAAGCAAATGCTGTCGTAGTTTGTGTTGCAAATAAATGTTCTTGTGGGAACTTCAGATTAACCTTCATTAATGTCTTCCAAAAGTGTTACTACTATGTGCAGAGGTATTTCTCGCTACTTTTTTACTTTTCTTGGTTTTACCCGTAAAATGTAAGTATTACGACAGCATTACTGTTAAGTAAACCGAATTTATATTTAAGTATAAGCTAGAAATGATGTTACTGTTATATCTGATTTTTATGATTTTATACCTGTGAATATGCTAGCGATGTTCGATACCGAACAAAACCCACTTTTCTCAAATGGGTGTGATATCATGTCAGACAAATTAGTTATCATAAAACCTCAGCAGACTTCTTCGCGTCTTTGCGACGGCAGGCGCTACAACGGGGGGAACCCCCGCAACGCGCTGCCTCGCCTTTGCATAAGGTAAATCATAATTGTTTAACCGGACATGATATGACGCCGACAAGTATTCCTCTTATCCTCACAGAGGCTTCATCGGAGCGAAGCGCAAGCTGTACTCAGCCTATCGCATCTAACATTGCAGGCACGAGAATGCCCGCTCCCACAAATACAAAAGCGGCGAGAAAGTTGATATGTAAGAGGGATAAAACTGCTAGAATAATAGTTTAATAACTCTAATGTAGATAAAGAGTAACATAAAATTTTTAATAAGGAGAAATAGAATTTGTTAGGAACCACCGCAGCATCCAAGAAGCTTGCTCAAATGATTTATGGCTACTGGCAAAGCCAATGCCTTTACATTGCAACAAACTTAGGTATACCTAACCTCCTACATTCAGAACCAATGGCTGTAGAAGCGATCGCAAAAGCAACCTCCACGAAAGTAGAAAATTTGTATGTTGTTTTGCGTGCTTTAGCTCATTTAGGTGTGTTTGTAGAAAAACCGGGACGTGTATTTGCAGCAACAGAACTCTCAGAACAACTGATAACAAACGCAGAACCTTCTCTGGGACATTTCCTACTCCATATTGCAGAACCTAGTATGTGGGATGCATGGAGGGAACTAGGGGATTCCTTGAAAACAGGGGAAGTGGCTTTTGAAAGAGCACATGGCAAGAAATTCTACGACTTCTTCATAGCAGAGAACCCTGAGAGTAGAAATCTGTTTAACAATGCCATGAGTTATTTAACGAATCAAGCAGTTGATTCGCTATTTGAAGTCTATGATTTTCACCAATTTGAGACAGTTATGGACGTTGGAGGCAATCAAGGTGCATTAATTGCTCATATTGTCAAAAAATTTGGCTGTAAAGGTATGTTGTTCGATCTACCCCATGAGGTTGAAACAGCTCCTACTTTCCTAGCAGAGCAAGGGCTGAATCAAGATGAAGTGCAAGTCATTGGTGGTAACGTCTTGGAGGAAGTACCAAAGGGTGCAGATGCAATCGTGATGAAGTATTTTCTCTCCGTCTTTAACACTAAAGACGCTATTCACGTACTAACTCGCTGTAGAGAAGCTCTGCCAGAACACGGTAAAGTTATACTTCTACAAACACTAGTGCCACCTCGTGGTGCGCCAGTAGAATATCCAGACGGAACTGTCCCAGCTCTTGCTGCAGTTCAAATGATGGTGACTAATCCTGGGGGATACTGGCGCACGGAACAGGAATATAAGGAGCTGTTTGAAGCTAGTGGTTTTCGATTAGAACAAGTCATTCACACGGGAACTAGCTTAACCGTAATGGAATTTAAACAATCTTCTCCAAAATCCCGCTAGACATCTATTGTTATGAAAACTTTTTCCCTAGCATTACCAATTTTGTAGGGTGGGCAATGCCCACCCTACTACAGGCATTGGCAAAGCGTACCAAAAGCGAGCGCTCACAAAAATAGAATGGTAACCTCTTTTTCCCAATCCCTAATCATCAAGCCAGACATAACTTCAACCATTCTGCCAAGACTTGTAGATAAGGTTCCAAGATGAATGTGTAGTGATTACCTGAAACATCAACTATCTTTATATCGCCCGCATCCATTATAGAGAATAATTCCACCCACACAAGGGTGGGATCGGGAGCCATGATATGCTTTTCTGTAGCCCTGAACACAGTAACTTTTCCTGGATAAGGCTGTTTCACATAGGAATAAGTAGCTTTTAGCGTTCCAACTAACACATCAACAATACGTCGGTTTTGATTTGATGATGGTAATATCTTGACTTCTACTGCCTTATCAAGAATGTATTCAATTTGTTCGTCAGCACTCAAGTGCTTAATTTCATCAGGAGTGACTAAATTATCTTGACCTAACATTCCACCAAAGTACCTAGAAAGAGCACCCACCAAGTAAGGAGCATCAATTTTTTTGTTTTTATCTAACAAAATTGGAACGTAGGAATCCAGTATTGCTAACAAAGAAACTTCCTGTCCTTGCTTGTGCAATTGTTGTGCCATTTCATAGGCTACAACTCCCCCAAATGACCAACCGCCAATTTGATAGGGACCTTGAGGTTGAACTTTCTGAATGGCTTGGATATACAATCTTGCCATATCCTCGATTCGCGTCAAGGGTTCTTCTCCTCCATGAAACCCCTGTGCTTGCAAGCCATAAAGCGGTTGGTCTGCACCTAGATAATGCACTAATCTAAAGTAGCACATAACATGACCTCCCGCCGGATGTACGCAGAAAAATGGCTGCTTGTTACCTTTTGGTTGGATGGGAATTAAGGGGGAGTTATCAAAAGTCTCTGAATTGGTATCGAGAAGGCGTCCAAATTTTTCAATAGTGGGATTGATTAGCACTAGTGATACGGGTAGTTCTTTACCAAAGTGCTTCTCAATAGAAGCTATTAAATGAATTGCTGAAAGAGAATTGCCACCAATTTCAAAGAAGTTATCTTTCACCCCGACTTGCTGAATGTTCAAAATCTCTGACCAGATTTTTGCTAATCTCCGTTCGGTATCGCTGCTTGGTGCGACAAATTGATTATGTTGGCAGAAGTTAGAAACTGTTGGCTTTGGCAAAGCACGACGATCTACTTTTCCACTAGGAGTTAAAGGTAATTTATCCAATGTCACAAAAGCTATTGGTATCATGTAATCCGGTAGCTTCTGTTTGAGAAAGTCACGCAAAGTTTCAGGAGTTGGAGTTTCGTGTTTACTAGTGATATAAGCTACTATTTGTTTTTCCGGGGAGCGGTACTCATTCAAAGTCGCTTCGCGAACGCAACGAACAATTACAACCGCTTCTTGTACTTGTGGATGAGTAGATAAAGTGTTTTCTATTTCTCCAAGTTCGATCCGATAACCTCGAATTTTTACTTGATTATCTATGCGACTAACGTACTCAATATTACCATCAGACAGGTAACGTGCTAAATCTCCCGTTTTGTAAAGACGGCTATCAAGTGAGAAAGGACTATCTATAAATCGTTCAGCAGTCAGTTCGGGACGGTTGAGATAACCGCGTGCAACTCCAACACCACCTATATACAACTCGCCGATCGTTCCCACAGGAACTGGTTGAAGAAAGGAATCTAATATGTAGATTTGCGTGTTGGCTATAGGACGCCCGATAGGGACTAACGCACGAGATAGTAACGATACTTCTACTTTACAAACAGTTGACCAAATAGTAGTTTCAGTCGGTCCATAAAGATTCCAGACAGCAGCACCTTTTTCTAACAAATGCTGTGCCAAATCGCTAGTTAAGCCTTCCCCACCACAAAGAATTTTCAGTTGAGGAGAACCATTCCACTGAGCAGCAAGCAACATTCGCCAACTTGCTGGTGTGGCTTGCATCACTGTCGCACCAGAAGTATTAATTAGCTCTTTGAGCAGCTTACCATCGCTCGCCACTTCGCGAGTAGCCAACACCACTCTAGCACCTGTAATCAAGGGCAGGTATAGCTCCAAGGCAGCAATATCAAATGATATTGTAGTCACTGCCAAAAGTACATCCGACTCAGTGATTCCAGGTTTATGCTGCATGGATTTTAAGAAATTGACTACAGCACTGTGAGGAATTACCACTCCTTTAGGCTTACCAGTTGAACCGGAAGTGTAAATAACGTAAGCCAAATTTTTGCCAGTGATATCTGTTATGAGGTTATCTTTGCTATGGGTAGCGATTTTTTCCTTATCCGCGTGTAAACAGATGACTTTTCTATATTCATCATCAGCAAATAACTTTCGATCGCCAGTCAGTAATACTGGTACTTGAGAATCGCTTAAGATTAACTCTAAGCGTTCTTGTGGATAACCAGGATCTAGAGGTAAGTAAGCAGCACCAGCTTTCAAAATCCCTAAAAGTCCTACCAGCATATCCAAAGAGCGATCGATGCAAACACCCACCAATACTTCTGGCTTAACTCCTAGTGTTTGTAAGTAACGTGCTAATTGATTGGCTCTTTCGTTCAGTTCGCGATAGGTAAGATGTTCCTCTGCAAAAGAAACTGCAATCGCATTTGGCGTTCGCTCGACTTGTGCTTCAATTAATTGATGAAGACATAAAGTAGGGTCACAGTCAATCTCAGTGGTATTCCATTCAACCAATATTTTCTCTCGTTCTCTCTCACTAAGTAATGGTAACTGAGCGACTGACTGTTCTGGATCTGATACAATACTTTCTAGTAAATTCTGGAAATGTTCGCTTATTTGAGCAGCGATCGCTTCATCCAACAGACCGCTGTTGTACTTAAAGGAACTCTGTAATGATTCAGAAAGCTGAATGACTTCTAAGCTTAAACCAAATTCAACTTTTTGCTGCGAGTGTTCCCTGTCTTCTAGTTCTTGGTTTGTCATCTGCCGATTGGCTAATGTCTCAAAGAACTTTGATGTGGCTTCTGATTTATTTCCATTTTGGAAAGTAAATAAAGCTTGACAGATAGCTGAATAGCTTGGGTTAGACTTTGATTGTAATTCTTCTACTAACAATCTAAACGGGTAGTCTTGATACTTCCTTATTTCTGAAACAGTATGATTAACTTGACTTAAAAAGTTTTTAAATGAAACCTTTTCTGAAATAAAATCTCGTGAAATAACTACATTAGCAAAGTTGCTCGTTACTTCTCCACATTGAGAGCTATCTTGCTGATTTACTAGCA
Source organism: Scytonema hankhaensis NUACC26 (assembly GCF_045865695.1). NCBI lineage: Bacteria > Bacillati > Cyanobacteriota > Cyanophyceae > Nostocales > Scytonemataceae > Scytonema > Scytonema hankhaensis. Next base: position 10,950 of record NZ_BAACAP010000194.1, on the reverse strand, counting down.
AACCAACCAGAATATCTGTTTCATTTGTATAACGGTAAAGCAGAACTTTAAATGCTGCTAAAAGAAGGCGATCGAGACTAATATTTTCAGAGAAAGCGAGTTGCTTTAATAACGCAGTTAATCTATTATCGATTGCAAAGGTGTATGAAAAGTCATTGGAAGTTTTTACAGAAGAGCGAGGTGAACTAGTAGGTAATTCGAGTAAAGGTAATTCCCCAGATAAGTATTCTTCCCAATATTCTTTCAGCTTCGAGATAGAAGAAAATGATGCTTTCATATCTAATGACTTATTTGCGAGCGATCGCAGATCCGACTGTTAATTTCTTGTACTTATATGGGAGGCTTACTCCTGCCCTGTTTAAGAATATCACAAAATTAAGTAGCTCTACACTCAATAGGTAGGAGAAATAGAGATACATTCTAGAGTATAATAAAACTAAAATTCTTACCAATGATGGATGACTAATAAGTCTTAGGCGGCATTGTAGGTCAGAATATACTTCCCATTCATAGCAGCTTTATTAAAAAAAGCGACTAATTTTGAATAAGTTAAAATTAATATATAGCCAGAATCGACACTCTTTCATGGTATAGATTCTGGCTCAACCTAAGTATATGGTTGATTGATTTTGAGAGCAAATATCTTGCAAATTTTGACAAACATCTCAAAGCAATTTCATCTCATACGCTTGCGGCGAATCAAACTCATTGTAGCAGCCATCAAACTCAAACTTGCCACAGTCGCTGGTTCAGGAACTGTTGTGGTTTGAGAATTGCTATTAGTTGTTGTATTGCTAATAGTACTATCAACTACAGTATCATTGCTACCAGTAGAGGTATTGCTATCAGTTGTGCCACCAGTGGAGGGAGCGCCACTAGTTGTGCTATCAGTAGAAGTATTGGTATTAGTGGATGGCATATCAGGTAAAGTACCTGTAAATTGATAATCGTGATATTCTCCACTTCCTTCCGATGAAGCCACAATGACTTGACCATTCACTTCACCATATGTGGTTTTCAAGTGCGCTAGAGGTGCAAGAATACTGCCTTGAAAACCTATGTTTGTTAGTTCAATGCTAGTAGCCTCATAGAAATTAAATAAAACTTTCTGCCTCAAACCGGACATAAGATTATTAGAAAAACCAAAGTTTTTCATGGAGATATTTGTACCGCCGATATTGACGATGAGGCTAGAAGTGGAAGGTCCGTTAATGCTGAAATTATTAACATAGTTGTTTGGTGCAAAAACATTTTCATTAATCTTAAAAATGTTTAAATCTGAGCTGCTCCCTTGTAATTCGATTCCTCCCCAGTTATGAACAGTTGTAGTAGCGTTAGGAGTTAAACCCGCTAAATATGCAGATAGACTTTTTAAGTGTTGTCCAGCAGCAGTGAAGTCAATTGAGTTATCTTGTCTGATACTACCATTTGGAGTACTGACTGTTGGAGCAGAACCCGTACCATATACAACATTACCGTTAAATACCTGACCACCGTTGTAAATTAATGTACCACCAACAATTATATCGTCTCTCGTACCATGTGAATTAGTGAGTCTATCTCCCACACCATAGTTAGTTAATGTCCCATTCCCACCTATAGCAACTCTACCTTCGGTATCAGATGATTGTTTCATATCTCCAAGAACAAAGGCGTTGAAATCTGAAGCAATACCTAGTGTAGAAGCGTTAGCATAACCGGAAAAACCCAGAATGCAAGTCGTTACGAAAGGAACTGCAAATTGAGTAAGGCGTATCAATTGTTTGGTTGTCATTTTTAAAACTCTTTATCTGATGTCTCTGACATAAATATCGTCTTCTATTTCCAAAGATGACTACAAAAATTGATTATCTTTAATAGAAAAAAATAATTGAGACGTATATGTTAAAGAATTGGTTTAAAAAACTAAGAATCAGTAATCTACCTGATGTGGATTCTAGATTTATATACCATTTAATTTATGTAAGAGTTAATACTAAATACAGCAGATTTCAACTTGGGGAGGTACAAAAATTACCCCTCTCTGTCCCCCCTTGCCAAGGGGGGATGAAAGCAGTTGTACCTCACGAACGTGGGAACTGCTGTAACTCTTTTAAACGGGAGCATCCCAATTTGGAAAAAAGCGATTTAAGATTGACTTTATAAATAACCTCTAAAGATATTAAAGGGGGGTAAATTCAACTTGTGTATACACTGTAGCTTTTTAAGGGGGATAGTGAGTGAGACTTATTGAAGAGAAGCATTGGATTTTCTAACTTTAGAGATCCAACCTTTGTATAAATCCAAAATATCTGAATAGGGAGTTGTTGTTTCAAATATCAACTCAGAAAGAGGAGGTATAAAGTATTGTGGGAATACTTTGTGTAGAAATCGAGCAACGCTCTCTCTTAAAGCAAACTCAATAAATAGTCTTGTTGTTGAAGGAAAAGCGTTATCGCCAAGCTCAACCAAAGCAAGAGCATCCTGCTTTCGACGAACAGTAAATTGTTCTATCGCTAATAAAAAATCATCAGAATATTCGTTCAACAAAGCATCTAACAAAACCACATCTTCCAAAGCCGCATTGCAACCTTGACCTATAGAAGAAGATACGGCATGAGCAGCATCTCCTATCAACAAAACGCTATCACCCTCATGATAGCGATCGCAACGGATTGTTAAAATTCTTGATGTTGGTCTAGCCAGAAAAGCCTCAGCCTCCTCTTGTGGCATGAGTTGAGCGACTTCTGGAAAATTACTTTGAAAAAATTGGCAAACTTCATCCGTCGTAGAAAGAGAATCTACCTGATTCTTGTTATGGAGAAATAGAATGACACCACCCATTCCTCCAAACCGTTGATGCAATAAAACCACCAATGTGCCATCTTTGAGTATCCACGAGTGAATTTTGCCTTGTTCTAAATTGATTTTTGCATCTTTAGGAGGAGGAAGAAAAATCGATTTATAGTTGTTGGGAACATACTTTTGTTCGCAATGAAAATCCTTAGTGCGTGCAAAGTGTTCTCTCACAACAGAGCGCGAGCCATCTGCACCAATTAAAATATCGTAATCAACCTCAAAATCCGTTTCCGACTCCAAGTTCTGAAATTTTAGCTTCTTCGCTGTAAAATCCACATTAGTGCATTGGCAATCGAAGTGAACGTCGATGTGGCTACTATTGTATCTTTCAGTTACCTTTTCTAATAAAACTATCGCTAAACTAGTGCGATCGAGAGTCGTCAGAGCTTTTTTCCTATTCGTTACCCGTTGCTTGCCATTCCTTTGGTGAAAAATCGTTCCAGTCATTTTCAGGCTAATAGCTTCAACCGCCTCCTCCAAACCCTCAATATTTCTCAAAGCCCTCATACCTCTTTCATTCAGGGAGATAGGAAAGGTTCTGGAGTTTGAGAATGGGACTTTTCTTGGATCGCTACGGCGGTCATAAATATCAATTTTATATCGCTCGCCACGGCGTAACAGGTAATGAGCAAGCAAAAGCCCGCTAGGTCCCGCACCAACAATCGCAACTTTCTTCACCATAACTTTTATCAATAGCGACGTCAACAAGAGCCGCTTTCCTGGGATGATAACAGTTTTCTGAGAGTCAGAGGTTGAAGAGTTGGGAAAATCTAACTGACGATAGAATTAGCTATTCCGTCGCTATCCTTGCCAGCCTCACTAATCGTCCAGATTAACTAACACATTCCATCTCGCGATAAAATACAACTTATGTGTAAAAGTTACTGAAGGCAGAAGATTTTACTCAAATCTCCACATTCTAGATATAGGCGCTAAAAAAATAATTACCTACGGTTTCAACAAACCTCGACAAGACGATGCCATTATTTTATCATGAAGACACAGATAAATTTTGGCAAGGCGAAGCGCGGTCGAAAAACCGGGGGGTACTGCCAAAACTTCAGAACCTTGACAATGTAATAGATACAGCGTTTTATGGTAGTTCTCGCTGTGAGCGAACGAAGCCTGAAATGAACTTTTGAGAGAGCTTTGCCAAAATGCAGCGCAAAACTCTTTCTAAATCCTCGTTTCAGACCCCAGCCCTTTCAATTAAATGAAACCCGCTTGCGGGATTGAAACCAAAAGAAGAGAAGCAGCGCGTTGAAGAATTGCAAACTTTCAATTAAATGAAACCCGCTTGCGGGATTGAAACCTTTGTACAATGCGATTGATATAGCATCTTTGTACATCTTTCAATTAAATGAAACCCGCTTGCGGGATTGAAACAATCTTCAGTGCTCCATTATCCGACCACTCATAAACCTTTCAATTAAATGAAACCCGCTTGCGGGATTGAAACGTCTAACCAACAATATGATTTGGTATGAGCTATTTAGCTTTCAATTAAATGAAACCCGCTTGCGGGATTGAAACACTTAAGATAAACTTTTGCCCAATAACAATGTCTTTTGCTTTCAATTAAATGAAACCCGCTTGCGGGATTGAAACCGTTAGACCGCTATCGGAATGAGCTAATAGAGCTAGACTTTCAATTAAATGAAACCCGCTTGCGGGATTGAAACAGAATTGTTAAATGTCCACTGCTGAAGGACAATCAATCTTTCAATTAAATGAAACCCGCTTGCGGGATTGAAACTGTGATGAGTGTGCCCTCATTTGTGCGGTATCTACTTTCAATTAAATGAAACCCGCTTGCGGGATTGAAACCCGTTGACGGAGGATTTATGGGAGAGTCAGCAGCAGCTTTCAATTAAATGAAACCCGCTTGCGGGATTGAAACCTTACAGGAATAGCGGTCACATCATGAGTTCCGATCCAGCTTTCAATTAAATGAAACCCGCTTGCGGGATTGAAACCTAACAGCGAAAATACTGGGCAACATAGCGACGGTGCTTTCAATTAAATGAAACCCGCTTGCGGGATTGAAACATTGAAAGCAGCGATTAATGCTACGAACTGGTGCTGGAGCTTTCAATTAAATGAAACCCGCTTGCGGGATTGAAACTTTTAGTCGTGCTCGATTCTTGCTTTGAGTCAAGCAATGCTTTCAATTAAATGAAACCCGCTTGCGGGATTGAAACTTTCGAGAATAACCGCGCCCTCGATGTTTGGCAACCCATCGGCTTTCAATTAAATGAAACCCGCTTGCGGGATTGAAACAATCCCCACACGTTACCTGAATGCTACTCAGATCTTTCAATTAAATGAAACCCGCTTGCGGGATTGAAACGAATTGGCTGATCAACACCGCCTGCAGGCGATCGCCACTTTCAATTAAATGAAACCCGCTTGCGGGATTGAAACCCGTCAAGTTAGAGGCAATAAATCCATACGTGCATTCTTTCAATTAAATGAAACCCGCTTGCGGGATTGAAACGATTCATGAGATCCGAACAATTGCAAACTGCACCGTGACTTTCAATTAAATGAAACCCGCTTGCGGGATTGAAACCTTTTGAGCAGTCTAAAGACATGACCAACTCCTCTTTCAATTAAATGAAACCCGCTTGCGGGATTGAAACCTAATTGCCGCTTTTTTATCTAGTAAATCGAATAAAACTTTCAATTAAATGAAACCCGCTTGCGGGATTGAAACACCCCACAAATACTACTACTCAATGGATGGGTGTAGTCTTTCAATTAAATGAAACCCGCTTGCGGGATTGAAACGACCTCAATACAACAAATTGTTTAAGCGGCTTTGGGACTTTCAATTAAATGAAACCCGCTGGCGGGATTGAAACCGAATACCAAATGTAGGGTCTGTTCTACCAAAATCCTTTCAATTAAATGAAACCCGCTGGCGGGATTGAAACCATTGAGTAAAATCTAGCGGAACTGAAACTCGACCCAGATTATTAGGCATCTTATCGATTCCTCACTCAGCCTTTGACGATCGCACGCTCGCAGCTCAGCTTTCAATTAAAAATGCTGGGTAAAGTGAAAGTTCTGTAGTGCAGAGCGCAAGGTTATAAGATTATTTGAAGGTTAGAGTTTTTTGCTGACTCAGTAGTGGTGTGGCTGGATATGTCACTGAATCATCTGGCAAAAGTAACTCAGCTCTGGGATAAGTATCATCCCAATATTGAGTGCAGAGATCTGGTCTCTCAGGGGGATTAGCTGTATAACAGAAGAATAGCGTTGAGCGAGTCTGTGTACGTACTGTACCGTGATGTAAAACATTTTTTGTATCTACAAGAACAATCGTACCTGCTGAACCCGGACAAGATTTCCAAGCTGATTTGGGAATAGCTTTTTCTACATCTTCATCATCTATACCCATATAACTTGACTTCCAAAGTTTGTAATAAAGTTGGTAATATTGCCAACTAAATACAGAGGTTAAAGAACGTGGAATGTATTGAAATGCTCCATGTTGTTCTTCTACATTATGCAAGTAAAGGAAAATCTTGATTAAACGCCGATCTTCTGCATCGCTGTGCCATAGTAATGTACCGAATTGGCGCTCGCTGGGAAAATCTTTCCGTAAATGTACGCCATGAAAAGTAATAGGAAGACCAATATAATTTTCTATAATGTTGAGTAATCTTTTTTCTGTTGCCCAACGAAAGAACTCTGGTAAACCTGTAACCGTGTGAATTTGTGGCCATCTTTCATCGAGATGCTCATTATTTAGCTTTTCCATACGAGACAACTGACATTCGGCAGCTTTAAGCAGTTCTGAGCTTGAATTTAATCCTAAATCTGCAACTGTTGTTACGCAAACGCCATCACGTTTAAGAGTATCAACAATCCACCGATCTCTTTCTTCCAATGCTGGCAAATTTTTCTTATACTTCCAACGCGCAATTTGACACATTGAGTCAGAGTACACAGCCAGCATTTTACGTTTAATAGAATTGAACATGATATATGTCCCTTTAAACTTTAATATTTGTCAGTTAGAAATTGAGGCGGCTCTGTTCATAATCCATATTTCATGAACTTTATCCGGATACTTACAAAAATAAAAAAGTAGGGATAAATTGCCAATCTTCTTTGCGGATACGACAAAATTTTCATGAAATATATAAGTAATTATGCTGAGAAAGCAATTAGCATTTCACCCAAAAAATCTACATATTTATTCTTTAAAGATTGGCAAGCTTTTATCTAAAATTACAAACACAAGTACTGATACTTTAAAAACGACCACCTTATTTTTTAATTAATTATAAATACTTCTAATATTAGATTCTTATTGAAAACTGGTATACAATACTGTTCAAATAAGACAAATTAGCTCTAGCAAGATTTTATGTAAAGACGCGCCATGGCGCATCTTTACTTTTGCAAATGTTGATAGAATTAGCTCTGTATAAAGAAGACTTCTCAACTCAAACCTTGTTGATGACTAACATATTATTAGTGAAAAGTTTTGAAAGAGTATTTGACAAGAGTGTCATAAGTATAGCCATACTTTCGGAGAGACAATGTATCTTTGGGTCTGACAATATCATCAGGTGCAATAACTGGTAAGTAGGGACGTATATCAATGCTACCAACCGACCCTGGTATGGAATCACCTCCATCCCAAGGCCATATCTTGTCTTTAAGATTGTGTCCATATAGTTCTGTACCCGGAATAGCATAAAACTTGCTGCCTTGGCGACCATTATTCTGCCATTCTGCCCAAAGACGATCTACGTTGGCATGAAGCAACCAGAAAACAGGATCGTTAGGAGAAGCCGGAACATTGTTCAAAGTGCTTCGTAGTGCGGGACCCGGACCAATAGGATTTTGTATATTGCCATCCAGCAATGCATGAATGAGGTTATGATTGCATGGTTCTCGCTCGCATCGTTGTTCGACACCATTCACATCGACGATAATCTGTCCTTCAACGAAAAGCTGAAATGTCTTATAGTCTTTAGATTGGAGTATTCTGTCTGTTTGTTCTTTATCTAAGGGGAATCCCAGAACGCCGGGTGCAGATTGTGGAGGTAAATAGCGTATGAGTGACGTACCTAAAGTTTCAGCTGTGTCTATTTTAAAATGCAATTCTGGAATTAATGACCAGCCGTTAGCTTCAGAAAAATTACCAGACACCACGCGACCCCCTTCAAGCTTCTCTCCATTTGGAAGGTCAACAAAATCTCCTGAACCATTTGACCCCAAAAAGTCGGGGTCGAAAATAACATCAACAGATCTAGGATCTGCCCAATCCCAGTAGGGGATAGTGACTTTAGGGTTGACTGACTGCAAGGCTTTTTCCAATCGGTTTAAATATTCACGATGCCAAGGTAGAAAACCTCCATTTTCGTGAGCCGCGTCAATTCCTGAGGCCAAACCTGTGGGAGGTGTATCCTGTGGTAGCGTAACTAAACCACCCAAATGCATTGTTGTGAATGACATTGCTCCCATGTGAATACCAACAAACTCGTCGTAGATACTGACATTTTTGTTGTTAGTACCAGGTCGTGTTTTTAACTCTTTAATAGCATTAACAAAGTCTAATTTTTCCTGTTGTGTTAGGTTAATAACGTTCTTTCTCACTGAGACGACATCTTTTGCCGGAGTATTTGTTGCCGTCATAATAACTATCAAGGCAACACTTAATGCTATGATGATTTCTCGCAAGTATTTCATGAGTCCTGTATTATTACTAGCGTAATCTTCATGACTTATACAGTGTTTTAGTAAAAACGCACAAGAATAGTAATCAATTCTTTACAAGTTAAATAAAGATGCCTGAGAAGAAAAAACCTTTTGTTGAGTATGTGTCTTTAGCTACCCACTCAAAATAAACGGGCGAGGACGCCCGTACTACAAGAAACTATTTTACTAGAACCTATTCTACAATAAAATACTAGGTTCATTTATTTGAAAATTGTTTTGAAATTCGATACTTATTGACCAATTCCAAGACATGATAAAGTATTTTTCACATCTCCCCAATTAAGTCCACAGTAGTAGTATTTATTCTCTAATAAGTTTGCCAAGTAATATCCTGGCTTACCTCCATTGATTCGGAATAACTCAATGGCAACTTTCTTTTTTGTCGTACCAAACATGAATTCAATATCACCCTCGCTTGGCAAATTTAAAGGATTGTAAAATACTCTGCCTTTCAGGAAGTGCCAATAAGACTTTTCTGAAGTGATATTGCGTTGAATCACTCGGTATTCAATAGGGTAAACTATTTTTTGCATATCTGCTCCTAGGATAAACTGCAATTAGGAAAGCCCCCAAGGGTTAGTTGGAGGCCACTTGGAGGTTTAGGGATTAGCGTTGGCTGCTACCGTTTTCCTCTTCTTCGTCCCCCCGGATGTCGAGGTCATCCAAGATGTCCTCTCTATCTACTGGAGTTTCTTGTCCCGATACGGGATCTATCTCAACCCAGATTCGTTGTTTGAACTGGAATTGGAAGATGCGGAAGACGGGCATCCAACCTTCGCCTCTCCCATTGCGACTTTGATTTGGGTCTGTCAATTTATTGCCTCCTGTGAGGGTTTCATTTTTTGTTGTCCCTCATAGTTCAATTGTCTTCCCTGTTAACAGGGGATACAATCCCCAATCCAAATTCTCAGGAAAAAATTCAACAATTCAAAAACCTATTAATCGCAGTTAACTGGGATTTATGTCATAATGTTGAAGTGGCGATCGCATCCATCTACTGTATGTCAAAAGGCAATCCCAATCCGGTTCAAACAAAAGCGTTTATTAGCAAGCAGTTTCAAGCTTATGGGGAGATAGATAGCATTCCTCTCTCAAAAAAAGTAACAGGTATTAGACTCCCGCAAGATGTGCATGAAGCATTGCACGGGCTACCTGCAGAAGATAGAGTGAGTTACCTGCGGCGTATCATTTCAGAAGCGGTAAGACGCGATTTGATTTCATAAAACTCTCTATCATTCTTTACAGAGAGAAAAATTTTATACCTTACAGTCTAGTTCTGCACTTGCTTCCTCAGTCTCCCATTCCACCACAATTTCTCATCTATCTGGAGAGTCAAGAGGAAAAATAAAAAACATGAAAAAATCAATCACAGATAACCATATCAAAAAGTTCTAAGTGTAGGCTTCCGGTACTTAGAACTTTTCAAGACAAATGCACAAAGGTATTTTATCGCCGTGTATCTGGAATTTATTTAAATTAGGCTGAGATTTTTGTCTTCAACTTATATCATTCAGTCTCTCTTATTAAACATTAATTTGAGTAGGAACTATTTCTTTACTAGTGGCTGCGGTTTGGACTGCGATCGCGAAGCGCAAGCCGTACCCGGCTTATCGCACCACGAAACATATTCATTCCACAGCTAAAGAGATAAGTTCCTGGTTTTTTGGGTGTAAATTCTACAGAAGTTACTTGATTAAGAGGTAAATCAGCGGCAATGTGAAAGTCTGGAATCACAACTTGTTCTAAACAACTGCTAGGGTCTTTGCGTTCAAATTTCAGTCGTACTGGTGCCCTGCTCGTACCACAATTCGACTTGGATCGTATCCCCCATCGACGGTGACAGTTACCTCCTGAATATTCCCATCTGTTGCAACTGCTTTCTCAGACTTAGGTTTACTTAGCAAAAACCACCAAAGTTGTAAGCCAATTAGTCCCAACCCGCCGAGGGTGACGGCTATTTTGCTCGCTAATGGCTGCTCGATACGTTGAAATTGATTGATTTTGACTGTTGTAGATGAGTGTGTATCATGGGATGTTTGTGCGACTGCTTCACCAGATGCAATTCCTAATAGAATGCCTAAACTGGCTATACTACCAATGAATGCTGTTTTGTTCGCCATTGAAAAACCTCCTGCCCAAATGAAAGTAAGTTGTTAGTGTGTTTTTGGTTGAAAGTTACGCAAACGCAGCGCATTAGTGACTACGGAAACCGAGCTAAAAGCCATTGCTGCACCAGCGATGATGGGGTTCAGCAACCAACCGAAGATGGGGAAAAGAATCCCGGCGGCGATGGGAATACCAGCAACGTTGTAGATAAAAGCGAAGAATAGGTTTTGGCGAATGTTACGAATTGTGGCGCGACTAAGTTGAATT
>NZ_BAACAP010000193.1:0-68323 GCF_045865695.1 Scytonema hankhaensis NUACC26 | reverse complement strand
CCTGACCAGTGACCAGTGACCACCTGACCAGTGACCAGTGACCACCTGACCAGTGACCACCTGACCAGTGACCACCTGACCAGTTACTCTCTTTCCGCTCTAAAATTATTAATTTTTGTAGGTAGGGCTTTGCCGCACATTTGCTGTTGGTGGGCAATGCCCACCCTACTTCTTGAGGGCATCTTTTAACAAATAAAAAATAACATACTTTTTTGAGAGTGGATAACTATTTTTGGTGATTTCTTGTCTAAGAAGATTTACTTTTTAGTGGATTTCCCTAGAGCAATTGTGACTGAACCTAACACGACTAAAACTGCTCCTATTATTCCTAGTAGGGTCAAAGATTCTAGTGGAATTAATTTGGGTGACAGAACTGATACAACCCAAACGGCAATTAATGTTACTATGGGAGCTAGAGCTAGTACTGCACTGACACGGGATGCTTCCCAATGTTCTAAAGATTCAGCGAAAGCGCCGTAGGCAATTAGAGTATTGAAAGCACAGAAAAGTAAAGTTATAAAATGCCAAAAACTGAGTGTCAAAATTGTTTCTGGATTGGCAAATGGAGTGAAAAATAAAGTACATCCTCCGTAAATAACGAGCATAATACAGGGAGAGGATAAAGATTGTAGCAATTGTTTTTGTGCTAGAGCATAAATTGACCAAGTTATAGCTCCTACAACAACTAACCCACTACCTACAAGATAATTACCCTGAGTTGTAAGTAAGTTCTTCAATTGTTCGTGAAAAAATAAGATTAGCCCTACAGTCAGAATACTGATACCAATCCACTGTAGTAATACGTACCTTTCCTTAAAAAGAATTAAACCTCCAACACCCATAAGCAGGGGTGCTAGCTGAATAATGACTTCAGCATTGGCTGGTGAGGTCAGTGCTAAACCTTGCATGAAAAAAAGGTAATTCAATGCTAGGAAAAAAGTTGCGATCGCTAAAAGTACCCAAGAGGTGGAACGTAACTGGGATGGAGACGGTAATTTCCCTCGTCCTCCCAGATAAATAGCTAACACAACAAAGGATACTAAAAAGCGGAACCAAATGACAGTATAAACATCAAGAACTTGTAGAGCCATCGCTAAAGCAATAGGTAGAATTCCCCACAAGAAAACGGTCAGCAGTGATAATGCTAGCCCTAAACGCCAGTGACCAGAGGTAGTATGCATTTTAGTTGTTGGTTAGTTGTTAGTTGTTAGTTGTTGGTGGTTAGTAGTTAAAGTACTAACAACGACTAACACTTTAGAAAAAATCGCACATACTTGGGGATGTACTAGCAAAGATTTGAGTTGCTGCTAACATGGCTGTGTCTGTTGCCTCTAGATATCCTGCTTGTTGCAACTGGTAGGGTGAGTACAAGCCTGTATAGAGGGGTGCTAGTCCTTTAATATCTAGCTTCATCTCGCCTTTCCCACCAGTTCTGACTTCACCATGTCCGTTAGCGACAGACAGGACAAATTTACCATTGTTTTCTGGAAGTAAGTCATCTTTAATGTCTAAGTGCAGTTCTGCTTGAGTCGCACTGAAGTAACCGCGCTTCTCTAGGGCTTTGGCGACATCTACTATACGTAACATCCAACGAAAGGCTGATTTTTGCTTAGCAGTTTGTTCTGGTAAAAGTAAAGTGAGGGAGTCAATAGCAGAACCTTTCCACCTGACAAAATCAATTTGAGAGCGATGATTGGCAAGAAAACTCCAAATAGTTTGTGCAGCCGTGGGTGTGAGAGTAACCCAATCCCTAATTTTTATGAAAGAGCCATCCCGATCTTGGTGTTGGCTAAAGATAATGTAACCTTGGGGTTGCTCTACCGTACCAATGAGATAAGCGAAAACTCCTTCTTTATCGTCAGGTTTAATAATTTGCTGCCATATAGCTTGATGTCTGTCTAAATATCCGTTGTTGAATTTTGCTTTCTGTTGGTAAAGGTGACGAAATGCTTCTTCCTCTAGGGAAAGTGCTAGGAGAGGAAGGGGCTGTTCTTTGATTTGAATACTATTGGTGGATACTTCCCAAGAACAAAAGAACCCTCCTTGTTCGTAGCCACCTTTCCGGTAAAGACGTTGAGTCGCAGGATAAAGTGCGGAAATGGGAACTCCTTTAGAGTGGCATTCTTTTAAGATGTTCTGTAATAATGCAATTGCCGAACCATCTCCGCGATGTTCTGGTGCAATACCTACAGCAGCAAGTCCTATCATAGGGACAGGAGAACCGCCCCACCACTGGCTCATGGGAATAGTTGCAAGCCCACCCGCAATCTGGCGATCGCGACGAATGAGACGAAAGTTTTCTAAGCCGATACAATTAAAATAAAAATCAATGTCTTCTTGAAGGCTGATAAAACACTGGGCAATGATATCTTTTAGTTTTTGAGCGTCCTCTTGACTAGTCACTTGGCTGTATTCAAATTTTGCTGTCATGAGTTGCTTACCTAACAGGACTAAACTACAAGTATACTACAAGTAGCAATCGCGATCGCGCTTCACCCGATAGATTCATCCAAAAGGGTGAGCGTTGAGAATCGCCAAGCGTGTTTTTTCAAATCGAGATGCTTCCGTTGAGATGATGAGTTGCGATCGTAAATCTTTGAGCAAGTCTTAAGTGACGGTAGCAGACAAACTAATGTTGAATAGTTAAACCACCATCTAAAACTAACGAATGTCCAATAACAAACTTCGCTGAATCTGAACACAACCACAATACTGCCTGAGCAATTTCTTCGGGTGTACCCAATCGTTTTATAGAATATTGGTTGCCATAATTCTTAATTGTTTCCTCACTTAAAGCTGACATTACCATAGGAGTTATAATAGTTCCTGGGCAAACAGCATTAATTCTGATACCATCCTTGGCATATTGTACAGCTAAAGATTTAGTAAGCCCTAAAACTGCATGTTTACTAGTACAATAAAAATGAATATTATGTTGTGGTTCGTTTTCTGGCTCTCTAGTTAAATTAGCAGCAATTAATCCTCTAATAGAAGCATTATTCACAATAGCTCCACCACCATTTTTAAGCATTTCTGGAATTTGATATTTCATACATAGCCAAACTCCTTTCAAATTTGTATTAATAACTTGATTCCAATTTTCTTCTGATTCATCCATATTGACTTTTAAAATTCCGAGAGTTCCAGCATTATTAAATGCATAATCTAAACGATCAAAAGTTTTAACTGTTTGATTTATTAAATTTTTAACTTCTATTTCTTGAGTAATATCTGTACGAATAAAAATACTTGAACCACCTGCATTTTCAATTAAACTAACAGTCTCTTCACCTTCTTTAATTCTTCTGCCTGCGATCGCTACTTTTGCCCCACAAGAGGCAAAAGCTAGTGCTGTAGCTTTGCCAATACCAGAATTACCTCCTGTAATCAGGACAACTTTATCAGTAAATTCTGTAAGGGTTTTAGCCATATTTATAAACCTTTACATAGTTTTGGTTTTTCCCGCCTACCTACTTACTTAAGCTTATTGCATTTCTCTTTGTCAAACTTTTGCCCTTTTACTTGCTGATTTATGGTTTACTCTTACAAATACAAGATATAAAAAGATGTTTGTCAAGACACTTGCCTTTGCGAATGAAATTCGCAGAGTTCCCTACGGCGAAAAACCCACCTACAGGACTGGATTCACCACCTAAGCGAGTTTAGCTTGATTTTTCATGAGTCTGTTGCCAGAGGTTTTAGTCCCCTTGCGGGGTGTTGGTATTTGGAAACTAGTAATTAGTGCTTTGTCCAAATATTTTTGGACAGTTTCAGTCCCCTTGCGGGGTGTTGGTATTTGGAAACTATTGACGCGGCTAGAGACGCGCTCAATAACTTAGGTTTCAGTCCCCTTGCGGGGTGTTGGTATTTGGAAACGAGTTTTCTGGTGGTTCGGGCATAATGACTAAATTGTTTCAGTCCCCTTGCGGGGTGTTGGTATTTGGAAACTCGGATGACAATTTAGAGCTGCGATCGCGCCCATTCCCGTTTCAGTCCCCTTGCGGGGTGTTGGTATTTGGAAACTATCAAGAATGGGAAGAAAATGGTGAAGTATACAGGTTTCAGTCCCCTTGCGGGGTGTTGGTATTTGGAAACTGAATAAATCTTCTTCAGAAGCTATAGCCATCTCAAACGTTTCAGTCCCCTTGCGGGGTGTTGGTATTTGGAAACTGGGATGTACTAGCTGAGGTGCGGTTTGCTGTCAACCGTTTCAGTCCCCTTGCGGGGTGTTGGTATTTGGAAACTTTTGAACACTTTGTGAAAGAAAACCAAATTATCGGTTTCAGTCCCCTTGCGGGGTGTTGGTATTTGGAAACCAGCTACATATACAAAGTGTGCGGGAAGCGTCATGTGTTTCAGTCCCCTTGCGGGGTGTTGGTATTTGGAAACCGAGCGCTCGCAAATCGTCCCTTATCCGGGGCATATTTCAGTTTCAGTCCCCTTGCGGGGTGTTGGTATTTGGAAACTTGCAAGATGTACTCTAGCTTCATCCCCTGCTCTAGGATTTGGTTTCAGTCCCCTTGCGGGGTGTTGGTATTTGGAAACTCCTCACCATTTACGACCAACTACCCCACATGGGGTGTTTCAGTCCCCTTGCGGGGTGTTGGTATTTGGAAACAAGCTTGGTATTGACCAAACAAAATTCGTGCGGCCCGTTTCAGTCCCCTTGCGGGGTGTTGGTATTTGGAAACCCTCAGCAAACAAACGCTGGATCTCTTGCTGAGACAGTTTCAGTCCCCTTGCGGGGTGTTGGTATTTGGAAACTGACAAAAACTTAGCTGCTTTAATTTGGTGGGAAAAGAGTTTCAGTCCCCTTGCGGGGTGTTGGTATTTGGAAACACGTAAACATGGGTGGTGGTTGTCATCCTTACTTGCAAGGTTTCAGTCCCCTTGCGGGGTGTTGGTATTTGGAAACCCCGCGCCCTGAAAATTAGTCTCCGAGGGGTTTCTAGGCAGGGTTTTGTCAAACCTCAAATTCTTGGCAGAAATGAGAATCAAACTCCCACCTCCTGAAACTGCATGAAACCTAAAACTATTGAGTTTTCAAGGTTCTGGACTTTTGGCAAACCCCCCAGGGTTTTTGACCTCGCTTCGGTTTGCCAAAAATTTGGCTTATGAGTCAATCATATTACGATCGCTTGCTCTTGTCGAGGGATTTCCGAACCGTATGTAATTGTTCGCTTGACCGCACCAGCATCCAACACGTACACTTTCAGTGAATCCTCTTCTGGCTTGATAAGTTTTTCTACCTTAGTTAGAAGTGTAGCGAATTGTACTGCATTCAAAAAACACTCAAAGACGCTGTATTGAGTCCATTTGCCATAACCAGAGAGCATTTTGTGCAAGCGGGTGCGGCGTTTATTTGCAGCTTTGTTATCGGGTAAATCGTAAACTATCAAGTAAAACAGTGTTGTAGCCATTGTACTAAAACTTTAAAATTGTGGGTTGTCCAGACACGAAGAATCGCGTCGGGACTTTGAAAAAGTAATTACCGCAAAGCTAGAGGCTTGTAAGGAATTTTTTCTTGCAAATGCCGAGCGAGTAACCGTGCTTGGAGTTCTACTGCTCTTCGATAGGTACAACGGTATTCAAAAACGGGATGCTTGAACTCGTCGTTCATTTTGCGCTCAAATGCTTGCAAGAATGTTTTTATGCTCTTGTCTTTTAATTGATAAGCACCTAAACTTTCGGTAAAATCTTGGGGCTGAATTTCACGATTGCGTAATACTGACAATACAATATTGTCAGCAATCAATGCCCGAAACTCCTCCATTAAATCGAGTACCATTGAGGGCTGACCGTGATGGACTTCATGCAAATAACCAATATAAGGGTCAAGCCCTGCAACATGAACGGCGGCTGTCACCTGAACTCGTAACAAACCGTAGGCAAAACTTAACAGTGAATTAACTGGATCGGTGGGTGGACGGCGATTTCTGCGATTAAAAACCCATTGCGTACCAACCATCCGCGACCAACAGGCAAAATACTCCCGTGCAGCCAAACCTTCAATACCTCTAACTTGGTCTATGGTTTTCTGGTTCTTAACCTGGTTTTTACGTTCTTTGAGAGGATTGTCTCGCTCGTTGTGCCGATACAAGACATTATATTGATTGTGAATTTTAGCTGCAACGATCGCTTTAACTAATTCCAACCGTGGTTCGGGGTCGTTGTAAAGTTGATATTGAGCTAAACGGAGTTGACCGTTGCGCGAGTAACCTGGAAGAGCAGAGCCAAGGTATTTTCCATAGTTGGAGAGGTAATGCACTGGCATTCCCAATTCTAAAGCATAAACCAGTGCATCCCCGGTGACTTGGGGATTGCCCATGAGAACGACTTGTTCTACTGTTTGCGCTGCAATACTTTGTTTCTTCCAAGAACCATCTTCCTGTTTGAGGGCGACGTGAAAGGCTTCATAGTTCTTGCTTAGGACAGCTTCGGGTTGAGTAACGTAAAGGACGGTCATTGCGATTAATTTTGATGTTTTAATTGTTTAACTTCAAAGGGCAGGCAAATTCTTTGCAAGCTGCACGACTGACATTTTTTGATATGCTCGATAGGAGCAGGCATGGAACTTTGAGCAGCAATCTGGGCAAGAGCGATCGCGTGTTCTGTGGCTTGTCTCAGTTGGGGTGTAAAAACCACTGTCTGCCGGCGGCGATTGCCATGGTAAAAAATATCTCCATGGGTAATGCTTTTTCCAGTACGTTCTTCCAAACACAAACCAGCCGCACACAGTTGAAAGTGGTCGTTGAGATGCTGTGCCATTTTCCCCTTCTTGTACTCCACGGGGATAAGTTGACCTTCGCATTCTTCAACTGCATCAATAATACCAGCTACCTTCAAGCGATCGCTCCACACCCATTGCTGCTGGTGAATGAGCGTTTCTCCTTCTTGAAAAGTCCCTTCCTCATTAACGTTCCGGTGTAAATGACGCCCTAAGATAATGTGCTCGTTATCTTCCATTTCACCTAGCACATATTCCAGATAAAACCTACGCGGGCAATATTCCCAAGCGTTAAGGTAAGCTAAAGGTAAGTAATCTTCTGTCATGCTATTTTGGATTTTAAATTTTAGATTGAAATAATCTCACTTGTCCCATTCCCATTGCTGTTTTGCGACCAACTCCTGCAAAGGAAGCAAAATGAGCCAAAATTGTAGCAATCTTAGCCTGTTCTTCATCCAGAAACCGATACTTTACCCAACCCTGAACTCCAATTTCTGCTCCTGCTTCCATCTTCAAGGCATGAGTTTTCAAGTCATAGGCACAAACTACACTCTCCCACTCCACTGCTGGAAATTGAAGTTCTTGGGGTGCAAATCTATTCCAACGGCGCAACAGCCCATTGAAAACCAATTCTGGAAGCGGAAAAGGTTGTACTGTTTTGTTTTGCTTGAAACTTGTGGGAGAAAGAAATTGCAATGCGATCGCACAATTTTTCTGAACATCACTTGCATTAACGACTTGTGCTAGTTTTTCAAAACTACTTGTCTGTGAGATATTTACGCGATCGCTCAACCGACAAAGCACGCCTGCAAGCTCAACTTCACCACCCAAGTTAGCGCTCAGTCCCCACAACAGAGGAGCTAACAGTTCTTTTCTCAGTAAAGAGATTCTTAAATACATCTTTTGAGAAGAATTGTACTGCATTACCAGAGTCATCGGCATACTGTCTTGTTGATGCAAATGTTCTGCTAAAGCAGGATCGGCTATAGCAAACCATTGAAAACACAAAGCATGAATAGCTCGTCCAAGAGTTGGTGGGAGTGGTTTGGAAGCAGAAATAGAGACTTGAATAATATGTAAAGCGTGAGTATCTATTTCAACTCCAGTTAATTCATAAGGCTTTTGTTCCCACTCCACCAAACTATCCTGGCTAATACGTTGGCAAATGGACTGCATGAGATTGGGATACAGCACAGGCTTTGGCAGTACGGGCATGACCTTAGTTACGCCATTTAGCCTTGGTAAAGGAATCCAATTAGGTGAAGGCTGAGCTTGTGACAACCACAATGCAAGTGGTGTAGAACTAGTGAAATTTTTTGCAGTCTTGAGAACCAAACTCAGCCCAGCAAATGGTGCTTCAATATCTTTGGTAAAAGTCATAACGTATACTAGAAGCCATAAGTTGTAAGGGTAAAAACCCAGGTTTAATGATTCGGTCTCGATCGAGTTGTGCTTTTTCAGTGGAAAAAGGATTAATTCGGTTAAAGGTAGTCTTCTCTCCTAAATCATCCATTGGTTGCACGGTAAAACCACTGGTTGGGTTTATCTGAAAAGAAGGTTCAGGAGTTTCTTGCTTGTACTGAGGAAGATACTGGAAAAAACAACCGCGTTTACCAAAGTAATTAATTTGGGTAAATAATTGCTCTAATTCTGCCAAGCGATTTTCACCGGAACGATTTCCTTTCAAGCTTTCGCCACAGCAAATTTGTAAATGACCCTGTAAATATACCCATTCTCGAAAAACAAATCCATCTTGCATAGGAATAGTCGGGCGACTCTTATCTGCTTTATCAGCCGTTTGGTCGTAGTAACGAAGTTTATAGCCGTTGCGATTCACAACCAAACGTTCTGGAGGCAAAATATAAATTTTTAAGCCCCGAATCCAAGTAAATTGATTTTCAATCCATTGCTCAAAATGGTTGGAATGTTGTTTTCCCTGACTTTCTAACAACACCTTCAACAATGCCATCTTGATAGCATAGGGAGTTGGAACTAAATTAGATCGAGCAGCCATACTCGTTGCATCAGAACGCTTCAGGGAGAATAGGCTTACGGGTTGGTATGCAACAGTTAACCATCGGTTGGTATTTCCATCGACATCCAGCCCTTCTACAGCTTCAAGTTTATTCGATCGCTTCGGCATCTTCGCTCTCCCAAGGTTGAGAACACTCAATCAAAGTTTGAATTCGTTCTGCAAATTCTGCCATTGACTTAAAGTCATAAGAGCGAATTGTGCCTGCACCATTGATATTGTTTAACGTGTTAACTAGACTGTGAATTTGTTTGTCATAACTGTCTTCCAAGGCACTCAGCATTGGTGCAGGACAGCGACGAGTGCTGACAGTAATAACGCCTTCAAAATGGTCTGGATGGGGTAAATGAGTGTTGCGCTTTGCTCCGTTAGGTTGTAGGTAAGTGTAGAGAACGCTTTTGAGTAAGGCATCCAAGCGTTTTTTGCGTTCGGTAGCATCAATACTGTAGCTGAATGTGTGAGGGTTGTAGCCGATGCGAAAAGCTTCAATGTTGAGAACTGTGGCATACAAGCCAGAACTGACTTGCACGTTGTAAGGTGTGGGGTTATCTGTACCGTATTTAGCATGAAAGTAGCTTTGGGTTTTAACACGATTGGGCAAACCGACAACAGCCCCAAACTCAATAGCAGACTCACGCTTCAAGGTTTTTCCTCCTTTATCGGTGAACATAAAACCTTCTAAATCGCTCATAGCACAAAGCTTGAGAACAGAGTTGATACTAGCTGCTAAATCAGTTTCTACCTTTTCATTTTCTTCTTTTTCACCTTCTGTTTTTTCATTTTTTGCTTTTCCACTTTTTGCCTTTTCAGCTTTTACCTTAATCTTGGTTGTTTCAAAGTGTTTATTGTCAATATCATATTTAATACGATCGGGATGGAATTGCTTACCTCCTTCTGACAATGTAAGCTGTTCTTCAATAGCAATGCGATGTAAGTGTTCTGCTTGGATGTGCTTGAGCATATCACCAGAAATGCCATTCACATATTCAGGCTCAGTCATGTCGTTCTGAATAATATAGTAACGACGAGTTAGAGATTGGTTGCCTTCATTCCCCTCATTATTAAGAGCATGAATGTGCCAAGATAGTAAACCACTGATGGAAATTGAATAAACAGGAAATTTCATATTAGTCATTTTCAACAACTCCTTCTTCAGAATTTACGCGAGCGTCAGTTTGTTCTGCTTCTGTTTTATCTGTCTCCTTAGCTTTACCCCAGCCTTTAGCATATCCGTAAGCAATTAAAAGGTTAGCTATTAAGCTAGGGCTAAAGCGGTCAATCAAATCGATAATATTATCCAAATCATCTTTTGTTGTCCAAATTCGACGAGGTTTTCCTTGTTTGCGGAGTTCTTCATCTTTACGGAGGTTTTCATTTTCATAACTAGCTAAAAAGGATGAAAGCTCGGTAATGAAATCTTGTTTCGAGCCAGCTTGACTGCTTAAGCGCTGTGCCAAACCATAAATTCTGTCCCATCCAGTATCTTTGGTATGTCCTTCTTTGTCACGGATTATTCCAGCATAAACTGTTGCACTGTTAATAGCTTTGGCAATATTTAAAAAGCCTGGATTTTTGGTGATTTCAGTTAAGTCTAACTCGTCTTTATTTTGACGGTGTTTAAAATTTTTGGTCATAAGGTCTAGCCCATATTTAGAAAAAAGTGCGATTTTTGCATCTGAATCTGCAAGCCGTTTGATAACATAATCGGCATAACTAACTTGAAAAGGAAAAAACTGGTATAAGTCTGTCCCACTGATGAAGTCACGATATAAATTCAGCAATTCGCTATTTCCTTCATCAATAGAGAGCGATCGCACGACTGATAAATGCTCCTGCAAAACAGTTTGGTAATCTCTCAACTCATTGCGAGCGCGAGGAGAAATCCAACTGGGAAGTCCCAGATTAAAAACTTCTTTCACTCCATAAACTTGACCTTTGGAACTAAAGTGAGTCCCAACAAAGTTACTGACAAAGTGATTAACTGGTTGGCAAAAGTTGAAATCATCAGGTTCTGTTTCTTCTGTAACTTGTTGATGATTCAGCAATTCCTGACAAAATCGTAATATTAACTCCGCATCAAACCTTGCAATACCATTTCCCCCACCAGGTGGGTTGTATTGCCGTAGTGTTTTTAGCACCTCCCGATATTTACTAAACTGAATGTCTTTAGGTTGTAAAGCAACAACTCGCCAATCATAGACGTTTTCTGCAATCTTGACTCGTTCTGCAACTGCAAAATGAAATAAACCCGTAGCAATCAGCCATAAATCTAGCCAATCTGCTGTTTGGGAATCTACTTTGTTACAATCTGCTTTAACTCGGTTGACTCCTTGAACGGCAGTCGGTAAGTAAACTTTAACAGCACTGTCAGTCTTTGGTAATTTACATCCTGTTGCTTGCTCAAACAAGCTTGAAACTTTTATAGTGTCTGTATTTTCCTGGCTAAATCCTTGAAACAACGAGGCAATTAAAGCACCATAAGAATCTTTAAATTGCCAGCTTATTTGCCATAAGCCATTGTGATTGCGATCGTGACGCATGGAAGTTAACAGCACACCATTTTGAGTTCTAGGATCGGGTGGTGCAGGCGCATCTTCTGTCCATTGAGGTTTCCCTCGTTGTTGAAGTAAATACTCCCGGTAAATTTTTCGGGCTTCACTTTGCTCAACCGTGTCAAAGAGAATAGTTTCTTTTGGGATGTTTTTGATATCGGTTTTCTGACCTTTGACGATGGGAAAGGGGTCAAAGTAAACCAATTTGGCTATAGGTTCTAAATTCACAGCCTTTTGAAACTGGATGCAGTAGCGCGTTCCTTCATCGAGAAGTTGGATTGCACTTTTTTGCTTAGTTTCTTTGAGGGCATATTCCACAAGCTGTGTTAACCCCAACATCAAAAAGGCGTCGGCGTAAGTACCGAATTTTTTGTTGACAAATAAACGCTCTATCATTTGGCATTTGAGCCATGAGAGTTGTACTGACATAAATCATATACCCCATTGGAAGGGGGGTATTCCAAAGACTGAGAAGCGGGAATTGGGAGCTATTAATCTTTTTTGTCAAGCCCTATTGACACTTTGTAACATTTTTGTTAAGTTTAGTTACATAAGTTAATTTGCTCTAGTCACTGTAGTTTTACGAGGCTTGGGCGTTAGCTAAGGTTTTTCAGTTTCGGTATCAGCACTCATCGTCATTCGACTTCTCCTAATTCCCTCGGTTGGTTTCACCGAGGTTTTTTTTGTCTGTGTTAAGGAACCGCACCCTGTAGCAGATGCACGCAGATAAATATGCTGTTCTTGTGGTACGGGCGTCCCCGCCCGTACATTAGTTATCAAAGGGCGGGCGTATCAGTGCTCGAGTTGAACCGACCGCTGGTCGCACAATCGCAAAGCCCTGACAACCAACAAATAAAGTTGTAAATATTCAATTCGATCGCTATCAAATTGGTTGAAATCAAGTTCTCGTATCTTATAGAAATTCTGACTTAGATTGGCTTCTGGTAAAGGTAGTGTGGGAGGTAGAAATCGTGTCATACTTCGCCAACAATGAGCGATCGCTTGTGTTGCTTCTGAGTGTACTTGGATACTCTTAACTTGCGACACATCTGCACTATCCCATCCACTAGTCCAAGCGGAATGGTGACGACCTGCTGCCATAATCACTGTATAGGCAATACATTGCATTTGTTCGCGATCGGTTGTGAAATATTTGTGTAGCAGTGGAAATAAGGATTTTTTCAGGATTTCTTGTGTTAAATAAGCACTTTCAATTGCGTGATTGGGGCGCTTGTGTTTCTTCTCGTAAGCTTTCAATGCATCCCATTGTTGTTTATCTTCTGGATTGTAGTCAGTATGAGCTAATAGATGTGTTCCTGGATTTCTGCCTTGGAAAGAGGAGTGAGCGATCGCTTGCCATCCCCGCATCACTTGTTGCCATTTTACTTGCAGCTTGCCTAGATCGTGGGTGAAGATAGCAAAAAAGACTAAGGACTCGAAGAGCGCTTCTGCTTCAGATTGCGTTGCTTGAGGAAAAATTTTAGTTTTGATAAACAGTCCACCTGCTGCTAACAGTTCATCGCGAACGCTGACAAAAGTTGTTTCAACAGGCTCTCCATTTTTTAATAGTATGGTGGCAAACGGTTCTCGCCAACACTTCCACATTAATACTAGGTGTCCTACATAAGTATCCATGTGATAGCGGTACTGACTAACTATTTTGGCTTGAGGTTTTTCTGGTGACACAAAGCCGTTACCAAAAACATCAATACCAATAAGCAATCCAATGTCCTCACTGTAGTAGACATAACGAGGATTGACCAATATCCTGATACTGCTAATCAGATCTCCACGGGAAGTAATGACAGTGCTAGTAGGTTGGCTGTAAGTTTCTTTGTCTTCAGGTGGTTTAATGCGCTTAAAAATCCAGTCTGCACCAAATCCTTGATTTTTGAATTCCATCCAGACTTTGCAAAGTGTAGAGATAGGAACTGAAAAGGCTACGAGTTTTTGAGGATCGATTGGTTCTTCATCACCAAATAAAACCAATTGTTCCCAAATAAACACGCTACGATTATCAACTGAACGAATCAAATCTCTTGCAGCAGACTCATCTCCTCTGAAAAAAGCATCTTCAAACCGTTGCTCAAAGTTCATCCGGTTGTTGACTCGGCGTTCTTGTTGAAGTACATCTTCTGCTGAATGAACTTGATTCATCCACTGTTCTTCAGTACGAAATCCTACATTGCTCTTGGCTTGTTTGGATACAGTGTGGGCTTGTAAAACTTGCCATGTCTGTACGCACGTTTCTTTTGGGTAAGGGAGAAAACTTTTTGTTTCGGGTTCTTCTGATTCGGGGTCAAAATCGAGTTCAGCAATTTCAAGATGAGATGGGTTAATTTTTACTGTGGGGTATACAAAAACTTCGCCTGTTTCACCCCAAAATCTTGCACAGCGTCCAGCCCGTTGTAGCAGGGAGTTCATGGGACAAAGTTGTACGTGCATGACTTGGCAGGTAATATTAATACCTGCTTCAATGACTTGAGTGGAAATTAGAACTTGGCAAGTGCGAGCGCTTTGTTTTTGCCAGTTCCGAGCAAATTTCTCTTTTAAAAAGGCTTCTTTTTGAGCGCGATGTAGGGGTAAGAATCGTGAGTGTAACAGCGTGATGTTCAATTCCTCATCAAGAATGAGTTCTTGTAAGTCTTGAAAAAGCCCTTGCGCTTGAGAAACTGTGTTGCAAATGATAATAACTCGTTTGCGGTAGTGGATTTGGATGTCGTTGAGGATAATTTGAGCAGTCAGAGGTTGGGGAATAGCGCAAAAAGTCCGACAGCGATCGCCTTCTATTGCTTGTAAATCTGTATCTTCAACTTGGATGATTTCCATTGTCAATCAGTTCTTCGATCTGGGTTGCTAGTTCGTCTGTTAATGTGGCAGTCATGAGTAAAAATGGTGAAATGCCTTTGACTTGCTGCAACACTTTCAGGACAGTGGTAAAAGAGCGATCCGGATCGAGTAAATGCAGTTCATCAAATACAAGGTAGGAAGCGAAAATAGCTCCTGCATTGACGTTAGCAGAACCACGACCGACAGAGTACGGGATATTTAAGAAGCTGCTCAACATCTGGTCTATAGTGCAGAAAATGATATCGCCTTCAAAGCGGGGGTCTTCTGGGTTTTCTCCTGTTTGCAAGGTAACAACTGGGGAACGGGGTAGGGGATGGGCTTGAGTCCATTGCTTGACTAAATCTTGTGTCCTTTCGCGGAGGCTGTTTGCTAGAGTTCTGAGAGGGACAACGTAAATAAGTTTGTTGGGGAAGTCGTAGTTGAGCGCTTTGGCAAAGAGAAAGGGTGCGATCGCGGTTTCAGTTTTACCCGATCCTGTGGGTGCGCGGAGAAGGATGTTTTGGCGTTGCAAGAGTTTGGCGATGGTTTTTCGTTGGAAGTCTCGTGGGGGGAAGGTAGTTAGGGTTTGGAAGTATTGGTCAATTGTGGAGAAATTCGTTTCGGTTGTCATTATAGCGATGCTTATTACTAATTTTAACTAACATAGCTCACATTACTTAGCTGCAATTCACATTGTTTAAAAATATAATTAACAGCGCCAAATAATTTATCTAGCTCGTAAATAGTGTAAGGAACAATATTTTTAGTAAACAAATTGGCTTCTAAGTTACCAAATTGCCACAAGCTCCCATTAGAAACAATACCAAAAACAGTTATTTGTAATTCATTATTCAGTTTTTGAGCAGCAATCATTTCTGCTAGACATTGCGCCCAGCCTTCTTCAAAGTTATCCTGTTTAGCTTCCACTAAAATGAAATATGGCTTGTCGAATACAACTTTTCCTAAAGGAGATTTTCTAGCTAAGATATATTCGGGAAAGCCTGTTAATTTTTCATCGTATTTCAATGACTGGTGGCTCCATAAAATAAACTGGCTACGATAAGATTTCCACACTTCCTTAAGAACTGGAAAAACGAGATTTTCACAAATCGCAAATTCTGAGTTATCAACTACACCATCTCTCATGGTAGTTTCTAAATCTTCTCGGAAGTAGTCAGAGACAATAAAATCTGTTTGAATAATAAAATTTGCTTCTGCGTACTTAATTTGAAATTGTTGCAAAACTTCTCCTACCGTTTTGTAATTACTGAAAGCCATGTTGACCTCTTAAACAAATAAGATTTATGCTCGTTAGTCTAGTTCTGTAAAAACTGAGATATAATGGCTGTGCGATCGCTTTGGGTTTCGAGAGAGTTGCGATCGCACCTGACACTTACATCAATTCTCTAGAGTTTGTTCTGCTAGTGCTTGAACTAACAACTGCCGAAACTCCTCTAAGGAATTAATGGTAATTGACTGCTTATGAAGTTGCTTGAGTGCAGGATTATCATACAAACCATTTATCATGTCAACGAACTCTGGTGGTACTTCCTTAAACCTGGTTTCCAACACTTCAATGAGATCCGCTCGCTGTGCTTTCAGCATTCCTACCCGTTCTACACTTGTGATGTATGGCATTGTTTCTGCTCCTTCGTAACTCATAATTTCATTATCAAACACTTGTTCTAAATTCTTGGGTAAACCCATCATCCAATCTATAAGTCGGAATAACTGAAGAATGTTGTCTTTAGTGTATCCCAACTCATACAATCGCTTGACCAAACTCAGTTTCCACTGTAATCGTCCTTGCGGGTCTTTTGTCGTTGCTTGGGTTCGCAAGTGTGCCATCACTAGGACAGCAAATGGGTTGCGACTTTCTTCGAGCTCCGTCCAACGTGTTTCGTAGTCTAACAACTTAATAATCGGGAACTGAAGACTAATACGGCATCCCCACAACTCGTAACTGTAGTCTTGAGGTCGCCAGGACATATCCGTGTCTCCCAAGATAGCTAAACTAACTATTGTTTGGTCGTAGCGATCGAATAAGCGATAGTTATACTTGTACATTCGCTTAGGAAAATTGGAGTCTACCTGACTTTGAATTTCTAAGTGCAAGAGTACCCAAGCTTCTGTCCCTTCACGTCTCCACACCTTTACCAGCTTGTCTACGAAAAGCCGACCTGTTTCAGCTTCTCTCACTACCTGCTGCAATTCCTTGTCAAGGAACTCATAACCTCGCTGCCAATCGATTTCTGCGTGTACTTGTGGGAAGAAGAAGGCAATACATGCTTCAAAGTAGAGATCGAGTGCCTCTTTCCAAGGCGAATCATAGTTTGCTTGCTGTTCAGTCACAAATTTTATCTGCTAACTTCGGTTTCTACTGGCATTGTGTCATGGAGTAGTAATAATGAACTAGTAATTTAATTTTGTTTTAAGTGTTAGTGTAGTGTTTGCGACATGAGAATGTGCTTTGCTAAAGAGAAATAGGGTTTGCGATCGTTATGAATTGCCAAAAATAAGCCTTTACCAATGCTATCAATTAATATTTGGTAAAGTGAAAGAGGAAAACATAAGTACTGTAATAAGGGTATAGCTAACCATGGCTGAAGTTAAACCAACTCGTACTGCACGTCGAGGACGAATATTTCCTGAAATTCAGTGGACTGAAGAACAAAAAGCGCAACGCGAGGCTAGACGTGAGAAATTTTACCAACGCTGCAAACCGATATTTGATAAAGTCAAATCAGAATTGATTGAGACTCACTATAACTGGTATATAGCAGTTGAACCGGATAGTGGCGAATATTTCATCGATAAAGATTTGGAAGTAGTGTCATTACAGTGTCGCGAAAAACATCCTAGCAAGATACACTATGCTTTCCGTATCAATGAAACTGGAGTTTGTGGAACCATATGATATCGAGATTTTTTGGTGATCAGGATGCACTCCTTTTTGAAATTAAACATCTTAGCAATTAGACAAAAACTTCGCGATCGCGTTTACTAAAAATTAGCATTTCATTTTCTTGGATAACTGGTTTCGCTACATCAGGTTAGATTGCTAATTGTAAAACAGCTTAGGAGTTTTGGTAAATGTTATTCAGATCTCTTGACTTTCCTGATATTTGCGCCTTGAACTCTTTCAATTTTAACTTTTACGATATCTCCGACTGACAGAGACACTTCTTGCTTATTCACTTCCTCTTTTGAGGGAGATTCTGAACCTTGTATTTCATAAGTAACAATAGTTCTTAATTTGTTTTTTTTGCCTTGGACATATTGTTTTTCTAACTCGATAACTTTTGCTTCTACTATCTGACCTTCTATAAATTTTATAGATGGCTTTATATCTTCTATAACTTGTAAAGGACTTGGTAAAACCCGCCTTTCTTTATATTCATTTTCATTATCACTAAGACGAGGTTGTTGTTTACGCTCAATCTTCATATATCGTGTTTCCTCAAGATATTGTGGAGAAGGGATCTCCTCCCAACTCAGCATTGCTAAAAGCATTTTAATTCTAGGAATTTTAGTAAAATCTTTAAGAGTTTGGTAAAATCCTGCTTTCTGAAGTTGGATAAGCATATATTCTTCAAATTTCTCTTTGTGCTCTGAAGATTGTAAAAGTGTTTCACTTATTGCCCAGCTATTACCTTCAAACAGTTTTTCATAACGATTTATACGGTTACTTAAGTAGAGTCGATGTTTAATTTGTACTGCTCCCATACCTAAAGATTTACCCATACCTAAAGAGAGGCGATAATTAGTATTTTGAGCAATATCAAGTATCCACATCAGAGAACCTAGTTCTACGCTTGTGAGATTTTCAAAATTAACAGTGAATTGAAACTTAACACCTGCTCTGATTGGCTTAATATGAGTCATTTGAGTTTCTGAAGCTTCATCAGGATTAGGATGTTCAATTTCAGGTTCACATCCTTTATGCCAGTAAAGCTTATATCCTCTAATAACAGTTTGTTCACTGGGTTTACTAGCATAATGTTTTAGCTGTTTCTTGTCAGCATTTATTTCTTCTGGTTGCACTAAGTAGTGTTGAAATGTTGTTGGTTTAGGACTAGCAAGAATTTGAGGGATAATTATATTATTTGAATTCCTCTTCCACCACAAATCGTTAGTATCATTTTTACATTCAGCATCACTGATAAAAATACGACCCGCTCGACTAGTTTCTGTTGTTGCAGATTGTTTTTTACCTCTTACAAATCCAAAAATTGCATCAGCTATATCAATGAATGAAGTATTTTGTAAATTAGATGGGATAAAATCATTAGCAGTAGCGGCTTTTGATTTTTCCTCTAAAATATATGGAATACGAAAATAAGGACTTTGACCAAAGAGAGTAATTTCTTTATTTCCTGGCGGCTGACAATAGAAGATAACACGACCATGTTTGAGAACGCCTAAATTTTCATCAAATGGATTATTCTGATAAGGTGATTTAGCTTTCTGAAAATTAGTTAAAGCACTACAGTAATCCTCGACAGTATCGTTACTAATCTTTAACAATTGGGCTTGAGCATCAGGTTCTCTAATTAAACAGTGATATTTACGTTGTAACTTATCAGGATTATTGCTAGACTCAAGCATATTGCCGCTACTGACTAATACTCCTATGTACTCGTATTTTGTACAGTCATTGCTGATATTTTTTGCACATTTGCGACCATTTTTAGTATAGTATAAATTGCCAAAGCTAATATTTTGTCTGTATTGAGGCCTATATTCAGACGACTTCATAGGTATGAAGCCAGTAATTTCACTGCAAACATCTTTTTCTGTTATCCACACAAATGTTTTCTTTTCAATAGGTAATGCTGGACGAACATACCAACCATCTTCTTGTTTTACTAAATACCCAGCTTGAACTTTATCCTTATCCAGATTGTTATCATATACTTTTTTTAAAGGATCGTCTTTATCTGCTGCAACAGCACGAAAGAAAAATCGTTGATAGTCTGATACTTTTTCTATCTTACTAAAGCTGATAATTTCTACTAAGTTTCGTAGCATTCCTCGCAAACTACTACCAGGAATTAGAGGCTTTTTAGTTTTCGGATTGACATAAAAAAATTCTGGATAATCAACTTTCTTTCCTTCTCGTAGTTGTTGTTGAACGAAATCAAACTGTTCTTGTGTCAGTCCACAGCGAATATATACAGGTGAAGAAGTTGTTAAAAGACATTCTATTTTGCCAGTATGTCTCTTTAAAGAGTAGCGGTCATTGCTAAGCAGTTTACCATTATCCTCCTCTGCCATCACTACTAAATCGGGAAGTTCTACAAAGTTATAAGGCGCAATTGCTTTCCGATTTTCTGTAACTTTACGAATATGCTTTTTCATCGTTTACCTTCTTTAGTTCAAGCGACACAAGACGACTAAGAAAAATTTGACCTATACCTGTATATTCATCATAATTAATGTAGTGATTAATAACGAGGTGAACTGGGCGATAGAGCTTTTTCTTTTCCTGATTAAAATAACTACTAATAACAGTTAGAGGAACCGCGTGTTTTAGTCCTTGTGAACCATCAGAAAGCAAAGTAAATCCATCTTTCTCACCATCTTGTCCATTTTTCCCTTTCTCTTTTTGTGTACCCCATAGAATTTGTACTTCTTTAATGTGTTCTACATTAGAGTTATTTTGAACAAGGCGAGATTTCCATCCTCTATCTGTACGCCACAGTAAAATTTCTCCCTGCTCTCCAAATATCCGACACTGTTGTAATGTTTGTAATCGGAGTTTAGGAAAATTAACATCAAAATTAGGTTGATAAAATACTTGTTCAGCAGTTGTTAACTTATTCCTATCAAAGCGTCCCCAGATGACTCCATCTTCAGCATGAGCTAAGAGATAGTTAAGTTTATATTCCTCAGCGCTTTTCTCTAACCAATCAATAAGAGTATTATCATTTTTATGAAAAATATTCTCAGTAGAGATATCTTGACATAATCCTTGAATCATAATTTTATTTCCTTAATAAAATTATTGACAAATGATTCCAACATTTGAGCCTTACTTATTTTCAGATTGTTGCCATCTTGAGAAATTTCCCAAGTTTCTTTGCCTATGTCTGGTGTGTATCGTCTCATTTCTGCTTTGATTCCTTGCAATCTTCCCCTTCCAATACTGCTTTCACCACCTACAGATAAATCACTTGTCCATAAATCTTTAAGTAGTAGCAATAGTAAACCAATTTCTGAATCACTTGGTTGATGTAATTCTAAATATATAGTGATTTGTGTATCTTCATTACCAAAAATAGGTTGTTCATCAAATAATGCACCATGATACGCACCACCAGTGAAGCGGTCAATAGCAATCCTATTTTGTACCAATTCAGTTGTACTTTTAATTATGGATTCATGAACAATTAATCTACTTGATAAAGCTTCTTTACTTTCTTCATCGACCATACCAAAAATGTCATTAATGATTTTTTTATAATTACCAAAAGTATAGACAATTTTTTCTGCTCTATGTCGTAAAACACCTGTTAAACTTGTTGCAGATAAAATTGGTTCTTCCTTATCCTCACGGAGGGATTTTAAATGTACAACATCAGGTACAGGCTTGGTAGAAGCTTGACCGGAGCGAATGAGTAAAGAGCCAAGTAATTTAAAAGTTGCCTCTATCCAAAAGCGACAACGGCGATCTGAACGTAGTGTTATGTTAAAAATTTCTGTAATTTTACCTGCTGCTGGAGGTTGAATATGTTGGCTCCACTCGCGATCTAATGTCAGCCAAGCTAATCTCTCTTTAGCATTCTTCAAGTGAAAATGCCAGATTTGCCATTTTTTGACATGACAACACCCAAAACCGCGTCGTTTTTTCATTCCAATGCCAATTTCATAGTTTTCTAAACCTTGTAGAGCAATGGTTAAAGCTTCTAAGAGTCGATTTTTGTCTTGTTCTTTCTCAATCAACAGTTCAAAACACAAAGGAAATTCTGTTCCTGCTGCAAGTAGCTCCAAATCGTATTTAGCTTTATCTGCTGCTGTCCCTGTTGTAATATCAATTCTGACACCATCTCTTAGTTCTACCTTCGGGACTTCACTACTGATAGCATCATGAATAATCAAAGGACTTTGAGCACCATCTTCATCTTTGCGCCTTCCTCCAAATAGCCCAGTGGCAAGGCTATTAACACCTTCATCCTGACCGTAGCCATGTTCGTACTCATGAACATAGTTTCGCAATGCACCTGCAATGGATGCACCAGTTAGCAAAGCCTTAGAACTTATACTATCGCGTAGTAACATCAAATCTGTTGGCCCGTCTGCATCACCATTTCCCAAGCAAGTGGGTGTATCCATGACTAAAGTACCCTTGATAATAATACGCTCAGTAATATGACGTTGTTGGCGGTTTAAACGCTCATGACTCATCAGATTTCTCCTTAATTGCGTTTTTGGCAATAGCCATGATGAGACGTAAGGTGTATTCCAGTGCTAGTTCATTAGTAAGGCTAGCTGCTTCATCTGCGATCGCCACTGTTTGTAAATTACTGTTTTCGATCCATTCTGTTGGTTGCTCCAACCATCCCTGAATTTTTTCCTTTAACGGTTTACCGCCAATTTTTGTACGCTCATACTGACTTCTAGCATTGGATGGAAGCTGATTCAAGAGGTCATTTAGTGGTTGATGGCTGCACACATCTAACGCTTGTCGTGCTACAATCATGAGTCGAGAAAGTTGGCTGTTAGTCATTTCATTTGGCGCTAACTTCTGAGGTTCAATTTGTGCTAGAAGTAATTGCTCTAATTTTTGTCTTAGTATTCTTTCTCCCATTTGGCGTGCTAAGTTGCGAGACTCTTGAGTTTGCAGTTGAGGTCTTTCTCGTCTACTAGGTAACTTAGGTTCTGGTTTTTTTGCTATAAAGTCAGGTTTGTCAATACGCCAGTTAACTGCTATCCGTCCAAAACCTTCTACTCTTCTTTCTCCAATCCCTTCTGTTTCTAGTTGATGAATTTGCTCTGCACTCACTTGGACATTTTCAAAAATAAATACACTACCAGCTTTAACTGCTGGAACTTGTGGTAGAGGTAAACCCCACTTGCGGTTAAAGCCACCGATAAAAGTGCTATCCATGTAAGCAATTCTTGGTTTACTTAGCGACACTCCCAGCGCTTCAAACAGTAACTGAGTTGGTGGGATTGCTACATATTGTCCGCACTCATCACGCAAAATTAAGTCACTGAGAAGGGTAATTTTGAGGATGTTATTATTGACTCTATTTTCAGGTAATTCCTCAACTTCTATCCAAGATACAGGAGAATCTACTTTAATAATCTGAACGTGACCGTAACCCGCACTTCTAGAACCACCTAACCAAATATCTGAAGGAGTGAGTAATTCTTTGATAAGCTGTTCGTCTGATGGCTCGCACAGGATGACCCCTTGAAAAGTCTGTCCTGTATCTATCGCATCGTAACGAAAGATTTCACCTTCTGATTCTGCGGAACGTCCTTTGCGGCGATCGCGTAAATTATGAATGTTAATTCTACGCTCAACACTGTATAGTCGAAGATATCCGCCTTCTTCAACCCAAAAATATTCTCCTACTGCTTTTGGTGACTCCAGTTCATCATCACTTGGTTTAGCCACGCTAAAATCGTAAATTTTTATCCCTTCACTTTCACTCAGTTCTGCACCTTTGTCTTTTCTCCAAGAAAGTGATATGGGAAACGTTCGTTTTCCTTGTTGACTACATAAGTAAGCATTCAAGTAACGGGTTGTACCATCAAAAAATAAACGTCTGATGGTTTGATGGGTAACAATATCAGTATTATGTAGTCCATTACGGTCAAGATAACGACCTATCAAAACACCCCGAATCATACTCCCTGGTATGTAAGAATATGAGACATCGCTGTTTGGATCTCCTTGAAATGAAGTTGCTAAGATAGGTTGTTTAGTTTTGAATATAAAAGTGATTGCTTTCATTTTTTGCCAAAACGATGTAAAAAATTACCTGTAATTTCTGTGTCTGTTGTATCAAATAAGCGACATTGTACATAACCTCGTCCTCGGTTTCTACCACTTCCCACTCGTCGTAAAGCTAAACCACCAACAGATAATAGTGTCAAAGCATCATCATCAGGTTGTACCTCAAAACTTAAATGTGCAGTAAATTCCAGTTCGCGCAGAATTACGCGAGAAGACCGCAAACTTTTCTTATCTGGTGTTCCTGTTTTAGGGTCGATAGCTGTTTGACGGCGCATAGTTGTTAGAGATTCAAGAATATCAACTCTGTTTAAGTTATTGTCCCTTCGCTTCATTTGATGCGCTACTACTTGACGTAAATCTTCTGGTAAGCAAGCATCCCCAACGTGCATTTGAGCAATTGTATTGAGAGTACTTCCTGGATTACCAAATAAACGGGATGCAACCAGTTCCCAATGCTGGCGAATGTCATCAGGTAATAATACTGCTATCAAATTATCGCATTCCTCACTCAGCAAACCTTTTAAAGTCCGTCCTCGCAAATAGGGAAACCCATAGTTATCGTGTTCGACTTCTTGGTCAACTAAACCTGCTACCCCATCCCCACGTCCAAAGGTAGTATCGCTTAATAGTTTAATTTTCAGTTTGTAAACAATCACTTGATTCTCCCTTGTTCAAAGGAAAATAAAATTCCATTGCTTCAATTGCATCAAAATAACCACAACGCTGTTCTACCCAACCTGTTGTTTGCACAGTATCAGATGCTTCTCTTATTGCAGGTAGCTTATGTTCGCAACAAGCTGTCAAAAACTGTTTTGTTGCATCTTGTCCTTCGCGTAATTTTTCGCGGAGAGCAATTACCTTGTTACGACGACCTTTCCATTCTTTATCTTGATTAAATGCTTGCATAATACTAGTAAAATTTGACCAAGTTCGCCATTGATTTTCCTCCTCTTGAATAAGTATAGGACGAATTATTAAATCTCCTTCATTAACTTTATACTCCCTCTGACGAATATCACCTATTGAACCAAACAAACCACTAGCAGCAATATGCCAATCTATTGCAGAAAATTCCTGACTCCATTGCTTATTTTGTTCTTTAACAAATTTCTTAGCAGTGCCACATAAAGCTTCACTCAAAGCATAAGCTCTGGCAAAGGGATAATGAGATTTGACAATACATACTCCTGCACAACTATACAAAGTTTTGCCATCAGCCACGTGCTGTTTTTCTAGTTCTTTTAAATATATTTGTGCTAATTCTAGTCCCAGCCTACCATCGCAGACAAAAGTCACATCATCTCCACCATAAATCAATGGACGAAATGGTAAATATTTTTTACCATCTTTATCACTAAAGATGAGAAATTTACTCATTACCTTATGTTCATTATCAATCGAAGCAATGATAGATTTAATCACTGCTTCTATGGCTTTCTCTCCAGCATTATTTACAGAGATCGAAAGGCTTCGCATTGCCGTTATGTAACCTCGATTCGGGTCATTAGAATTTTGAGCCATACCCTTGATGCCAAATTCTTTAAAGCGTTTACCCATACTGTTACCATCAGCATGAACTACTGCATAAAAACTTGTATCGTTTATGGAACGACCTAGATGATCCATCCGATAAGCAAAGTCATATACTTTGCCATTAAAACAATCTTGAAACTTTTCCCTCAGTCTCTTAATAGCTAATTTTGCTGCTATCAGCTTTGCTTCAGTTTCTCTAGATATCAAATATATATCTTGTTCATCAGCACCAATATATTTATCACTTAGTCCCACTGCTGCTAGTTGAGTGGAGTTACAGCTTGCTGTTACGCTTACACCAAGTAAAGGTACTGAGGATACTTTTGCTCTTTTTAGCTGTTCTAATTCGTTATCAATTAACTTTTGAACAATAGAAAATAAACATTCATCCCAGGTAAATTCTTTATGAGCAGCAACCAGATTAATTCCTGGGGCGTGTGTTAATATATGCCAACTCAGCTTTTTGGTACATAGCTTGGCTATTTCCATCGAACTAAATAGGACTAGTGCATTTCCACCGCCTATATAGATTATTTCAGCATTTAAACCACTACTAATTATTGGTTCATATTGTTTCTGTTTAGGTATTCCTAATTCTTCCTCTAATATATTCTGAACCCAATCACCAGTTGCTTGGGCTACTAAATAGGAAGCACCAATATTTTCTTGTAGACGATTACTATTGAAAATATATGGTTGAATTCCTGTTGTATCAAGTACAGTTACCACATACTTATTCATGCTTTAGCCTCTTGATTATTCCTGTCAATCCAGTCGGCGATGTTATCAGCCAGATTATTTATATCATTTAGACCAAAAACTTCTATTTTACGGTCATCTATGGCAAACCTCATGTCATCCTTTATCCATTCCGGTCTATCAAAATAGCATACTAAAGCAACTCGTGCTTCGTCTCCTCCTAATTGTCTAGCACGTAAGTGCGCTTCAAATAGCTTTTGTTTACATAGTTTCTTACTACTACTCGTTGTGCAAGAAATAGCAAATAGCTGATAATTTTTGATAAAAGCAACATCAAATTCAAATCTTTCTCGCCAACTAGCTTGAGCATCTTGAATATGAAATGACATCATACTTTCTTTAATGCTAAATTCATGTTCAATTTCTTTCACCTGCTGCAAAACATGACTTTCCAACCAAGTGCCATCTAACCATTCACAAACTTGAGTTAAGCTATCAAATCCTTTTTTCTGGGTAATCTCAAGACGAATTTCGTTAGCAGATGCATCTAACTCAGAACGCAGGATACTTTTGAGATTAGGAGATAAACTATCTGTACTGATACCTTTGACCTGTTTCAGTTCTTCCTCATTTTTCCAAAATTCTCTATTTTTAGTCAAAGGATAGAGTTTTTTTTCACACCAACTTCTCCATTCTTTTGACAAATCTTCATCTTGATACAAGCTAGCAAACTTTGCTGCTACATTTGGCAGGCATGGTTGAAGTCGAGGTGGTTTTCTTTCCAACCAGTAATTATTGTTATGTAGTTTAAAAAGTTCTTTTAGCTCTAGCTCAAGTGGTACATCACATTGAATTGGTTGATTTCCTTCTCTGTCAATAAACATTTTTAGGTGTCGTGAGTCAAGATAGCTAAAGACTGCATCTGGTTTTAGTTCCTGAATAGCCTTATAAGCATGAACTGCCATTGCTTTTGTTCCACCTGTATAGTTCAAGCCAGTATTGCCGCTGGATAAAGATTTAATTTGTGTCCGAATTCTGTCACGGATATGATAAGCATTTGATTCGTAGTTGGCTAAGTCAATTTCTTTAATTTTGATACCATAGCGGCGTAATCCATCTACACCTAATAAACAGCTTTTCTGGCTTTTGGTTTGGTTGGTGAATACTAAATAAACTGTTCCACTATCTTTGAGTAACGTTCTAGCTGCCACATAGTTAGGTAGCGGATTTTCACCTACAAGTAAAAACAGATGATCGACTTTATATTTATCTAAGACAGGTGCATTCATAACTTAGTTTCTTTAACTTATCCCTTACTCAATCTCACTAACAACTGCGCCAAGGCTTGCACCATTGGACGACTAGAAAGATCCTCTCCCCGTCTGAGTTGATGAATGCTACCCGTTAGGATTGGAGATTCGTTCCCAATCTTATCCTCGCTGCCTTCGTAGTCGCTATAAAGGTTAGCAATTATACACAAATTTAAATTTCGACAAAATTCTTCCCATTTCGGAACCTCGTCTTTACCTTTATCTCCCGCTAAAATAACGGCGTGAGTTGCTTCCCTCATAATCAATCGGTTCTCGTCAGTCATTTTGCCACCCACATCAATGACGTTGATAGGTATGCACTTCTTACCCAACCAGCCGCTTTCTGAGCAAACTCTAAGGTGAACTTAGCTTTGTACTCTTCCTTAAGTCGTCTTGCTAATTCTGGATCTCTTCTTGCTGCTTGGTGAAAACCAAGCGCCTTCTCCATCGGGACAGGCTGTAATTACATAAGGATAGGGTGCGCTTGCAATACTACAAATCGCCTGCTTCAACCCTTCCCGCAAACAGGATTTTCCCGATTGTGGAGGACCGCAAAGCACAACTTTAACAATCGGCTTCTCTTTTTGAGTTTCATCAGTTTCAATTAATTCACCAACCTTATACGCCGGAGTATGGGAAATAGCTACGATAAACGTCTTGTAACCTTTTCTGCCAATCTTGGGATCGAAAATAGCGATCGCACTATACAGATGAGATATTTTATGAGCTATCAAATAACCCACAGCTAACGATGCTGAACCATCTACTTTCAGCAACCGTCCTCCCTTGAATTCCTCAGCAGCAATCATTTCATCCAAACGTGCTGCTGCATCTCGGACAATTTGGTCGCCATTAGCTGGTGTACCAAATTTGACTCTTAAAACATCACCCTCTAACTTGATATGGTAAGTACTCATTGATTCAGCAGTGGTAGAAACATCAACACCCAGACCCTAAATTTAAATTAATCAATCAAGTCTCCTAACTTATACGCTGGATTGTGTGTGATACAAATCACATATTTCCCTAATTTGGGGTCAAAGCAACCAACAGCCCCGTAAAGGTGAGCGACTTTATGTGCGATCGCAAATGCTACTGGTATAGAAGCAGGTCCATTAACCTTAAGTAAAGAACCTCCTGTAAGTTCGCCTGAGTCAATCATTTCTTCGAGACGGGCGGTAGTATCTTGCACAATCCGGTCATTCTGGGCGGCTTCTCCAAAATTGATTCGCAAAATCTCGTCTTTCAGTTCCATCTTGTAAGTTGTCATTTCATTAACCTCTGAACTCATGGGTCTATCATACTCCCTACTGGAAAAGGCTCCTTCCAGAAAAGAGACAACTTACACTTGATACTTAGGGGTTGCAAAATTCCTGACTTCTCCAAAGAAATCGAGGATCTTACTCCCTTTAGGCTCTAAAATTCCACTCACTTTGTAGGGTGGGCACTGCCCACCAACGGCGAATGGTGGGCAGTGCCCACCCTACCTGTAATGGTAGTCTTCTGGCACCGAAGGGAGTAAGAGCACGCCCAGGGAGTAATCAATTCATATATCTCTCACAGAATTAAAGTTTCTATCCTTGCTTGTACTTCTTCGATTAAATCCCGTTCCACTTTTTCTACAAACAAGACTTTTCTGGCTTTCCAATCTAAAGATTTTACTTGGTCGGTTAAAATGACTCCTTTAGTTTTCATACCATCCATCAGTCCCACCTCAAAACTCAGCCCTTTCTTTTGAGAAGTGATGGGACAAACCAAAACCATAGAAGACATTTTGTTGTATTTAAAGGGAGACAAAACTAAAACAGGGCGATAGCCTTGCTGCTCGCGCCCTTGACGTTCTAATTCAGAATTCAGTGTCTTGGCAATTTCTTCAAAAGACATACCAGCATTTTTCAAGGTAAATGCCCGTTTGATTAAATCCGCCGTAATTTCGACTAATCCAAATTCTAATTTAACGATATCACCTCGATCTGGAATATACGAACTGCTCACCAAATCTCATTCCCCACAGCGCTTCCAGTATCAATTTCAGGATGAAAGTTATCTGGTGTCATGCCTTCTAGAAGTTGGTCAAGTGTATATTTTTTTCTCTTTTGAGGCGTAATCACAATGCTATCACCTGAAATACTGATACTCACATGAGTACCTTCCTCAACTTGTATTCGATCGGCTACTGCTTTAGGAATGCGAATGGCTAAGCTATTTCCCCATCTAGATATAACTGTGCTCATACAATACCTTAAAATTGTTTTCCTTAGAAAATTACAAATCTAAATACATCAAATAAATAGATTTATGTAATTACTCCCTTCCTGCTAGAAAATTACTTAAACACGTAGGGTGGATCTACCAAAGCGCGAATGGTAGGCAATGCCCACCCTACAAAGATCGGTAATTTCAGAGCGGAAAAGAAGTAACTCTAGTCTAGTATATACATTGTAGATACTTTTGGTATAGACTTTGATACTAAATTCGTGCCTTCCCTGGAAAACTCTGCTTCCAACTAGCTTTATCCTAGAGAAAGTTAGATCCACAGGAATTTGACTAGTGTCCGAACAAGTTTTTCAAGATCTCCCTTCTGTAGAACTATTACAGTGGTTGGCACGAGGTTCGCTCAAACAAAACCTGTTGCGTGCGATACG
The DNA here is from genome assembly GCF_045865695.1 of Scytonema hankhaensis NUACC26. Taxonomy (NCBI): domain Bacteria; kingdom Bacillati; phylum Cyanobacteriota; class Cyanophyceae; order Nostocales; family Scytonemataceae; genus Scytonema; species Scytonema hankhaensis. The sequence continues at coordinate 39,028 of NZ_BAACAP010000193.1, read as the reverse complement.
TTTGTGGGTGTGGTTGCGATCGCTATACGGAAACACTCAAAAGCGTTTGGTTTTAAATGGCTCTTTCACCTATGCACAATGGCGGGATGCATTCTTCACTCGCACGCACCCCAAAGGAGATGTTATCCCCAAACTGCATGACTCTCTTTGTCCGTGTTCCAAAACGACAGAAGAGTGGTTATTTAGCGAAAAAACTAGCATGACTGCTCGCGAGTGGAAGGGATTGATGCTTGCTCACACTGGTATGGATTTATCTCACCTGGAACAACAGCTACAACAGCGCTTGTTCGGTGTCACTCGTCGTTCTCTCCAAGGCGATTTGCAAACTCTTGCCGACCTTGGCTGGCTGCAATACAAAGCCCAAAAATATCATCGCGTGCGGGAATTTCCACCACGTCCCTTAAGTTCTCAAGATGAAACCACACCTACCCAACTCAGTGCTTATGAATTAAACTTTCTACAGGAAGACTTGGTTGCGATAAGCCGGGTACGGCTTGCGCCAAAGGCGATCGCAGAAACTCATGCCCAAAAAATCAATGGCGTGCAACGTTTTTTTCTACAACTCGATTATGTCATTCCCCGTAGCACCATTGATGTAGTAGAGGATTGGCAGCACAAGTTAAAACAACTTTGGGCAAAAACTCCCGTACCACCCGTTAAACTCGGTTACAAGAGTGCTAGATTGGGAAACACTGTGGATTGCATCGTTTACCCAGTCTGCATTTACTACGTCCAAAGAGCAGTTTATCTGTGTGCTTACGGTCAAAGTCCAGAACGAAAAACGGACTGGTACAATTTTCGCCTCGATCGCATTTACAAGATGACTGCCTTAGAATGGTCATCAGCTCTTCCCTCAAATTTACAAAAGTGCGATCGACAAGCATCTTTACCCCACCCAGATGACATTGCTATAGAAATGTCCAAAGCGTGGGGTTTTGATTTCTATTTGCCCTCCCAACTGATGCTGTTACGATTTGACCGAAATTTTCACGATCGCTATATTCAAAATACCTTCCGACACGAAACTTTTGAGGCAATTAGCTATAAGCAAGCAAAGAATCTGATACAGCAAAATACAAAATCACCAGAACAACAGACATTACTCAAAATTTTAGAAAATCGTTCTGACAAAGATGCTTACTATCGCCTCTATTACCGACATGGCGATAATAACGTCAGTATGCGTATACGAGCATGGCGACCAAAAGCTGAAGTTATTATGCCTTGGGAATTACGAAAAAATATAGCAGATGATGTTGCTACAGAATTTAACCTTTACCACAATAAATAAAACCATGAAATTAACACAACGATTTGAATCAGCATTAATCTACGCCACTCGCCTTCACGCCAATCAAACTCGTAAAGTGGGCGGAACTCCTTATATCGCTCACTTACTCAGTGTAACGGCATTGGTACTAGAAGCAGGAGGAAGTGAAGACGAAGCGATCGCAGCTTTGTTGCACGATAGTATAGAAGACCAGGGAGGAAAAGCAATCCGCGAACACATCCTCCAGAGTTTTGGCGCAACAGTTGTAGAAATTATTGATGGCTGTACGGAGTGGGATACACCACCCAAACCCCCATGGCAAGAGAGAAAAAATCGGTATTTAGAAAAACTCCGCTATGCTTCTCCCTCTGTCCGACTCGTCTCCATAGCTGACAAACTACACAATGCTAGATCCTTGCTGGCTGATTGGCAAAAATTTGGAGATGCAATCTGGTCTGAATTCAATGGCGGTAAAGAAAAAACTTTGTGGTTCTACCAATCCTTAGTACAGGTGTATAAAGAAACAGGTTCTAACTGGATGATAGAAGAACTCGAACGAGTTGTTGAAAAACTCTAACAAGTAGATAGGGAAGACAGCCCACCAAGAGCGAATGGTTGGCATTACCCACTCTATATGCCGGAGTCAAATTTTAGAGCGGGTAAGGAGTAGTTACCACAAATAAATCTTAAAAGTTAATTTTTTTAATGCGTAACAAAAAGATCCGGTGTTGATGTATAATTATAGAAATTCCCCCAAAGAGCTAACGACTCCTCGGGGGAAAAGTAATTATATAATTCTTTTACTGAGTTCTATGGTAGCAACATCAGTCGAATTTTGCCAGCTCCCCCTACAAAAAAATATTTCCTCTTGCCTGTCCCAAATCCAAGAAGCAACATTGGCGCTCTTGGAAGCCGCGTCAGAACTGTCTCTCATCCAAAAGAGCATTGGCAAGATAGAATTTACGCGAGAACTCAAACAATACCAGCAAAACCCCAAAGATATCAAAGAATATTTAGATCTGGTACAAAAATACTCTGAGTGCGACCTAGAAGAAATCTCAGCACTGGGTATCCTCTCCCTTAGAAAACTAGCCTACCCCTCCAATACTCCTGTTAGGGAGGCTCTTGAATCTCTTCCAGAGGTTACCCCAAGTCAAGTAGACGACTTGACCAAAACTCTTGGCAAGAAACAAAGGAAACCCAAGCAACTCAAGGACAATATCTGGGGTGAAGGTGGCATATTCTTCAATACGGGAGATATCTACGACCATCCTGAAGCTGGTGTTGCCTTGGAGCGAATGGTAGCAAGTGAAGGTAAAACACCCCAAACCATTACAGCCCAATCTATAGAACTGCGGCAAGAAGTTGTTCGAGTTTTGGAAACACAGGCTTCTATGACTGACATTGCTCTCCAGGCTTCTGTTGTAGAGGAAGATGATTCATCTCTTAGTATCACCCTAGACTCGACGCTCCCCAAAATCAATTTTCAGGGACGGGAGTTTATATTATTAGATGCAACAAAAAAATGCGTTCTAGAAATTAATCAACCCATCCCCATCTCTATTCAACCGTCAATAGCTTCTCTTGAAAGTCTCGAACGTCAAAGAACTCTACAGAACATCACTCAGTACCAAGCTTATCTCTCTATGGAACAATCTCCCCTCAGAACTCCTCTTAGCGAGCTCTCTTCAATAGAACTTAAAGCAGTTGAAGTGCTACTAGAAGCAGCCATCGGTCAAGCTGATTGGAACCAAATTCAAGATGCGATAAGCTGGGTACAGCTTGCGCTTCGCGAACGCCAAAATAGAACCCGATCGCAAAGGTAAGGTGTGGTTTGCCCTATCAAAAGAACAACGCACCAAAGCGCTACTTGCATTCCCACCACACCATATTCTCCTAACTCAAGCGGTTAAAAAGAATCTCATCTACGATTTTCAAGAAGACAAATCGGGTAGGGCAATCCATCTGAGAATCCGCAATACAGTACCGGGAATGTTTGATGAATTAATATCTATTGAAAATTTAGAGTCCTTTTTAAGTACCCTTTCTTCAACAGAAAAGACTATAGAAATCATAAATGACTTGTGAAAATTTTTAAATACTGTAGGGTGGGCAATGCCCACCAAAAGTTTTAGTGGTGGGCATTGCCCACCCTACTACGTATATTTCAAAAATCAAATATGATTCTGATATAACTAAGTATGAATTTTAATGACCCTATCAACAAACTATTTCATCAATGGCAGCATTTACTTGTATCTTTTGAAGTTAAGCCCGAGCTTACTCATGTGACATTTACTCAAATAGTCACGGCTTACTCTAGTCCCAACCGCTATTATCATACGCTAGAACACATAGAATATGTTCTCAATATAATAGAAAGTTTACAAGATAAAATTCAGGATTTGGAGGCTGTTCAACTTGCTGCTTGGTTTCATGACTTTGTGTACGATCCTCAAAGAAATGATAATGAAGAAAAAAGTTCTGAATATGCAAGCGTTCTGCTTACATCTTTAGAGTTTTCCTCAAGAATTATTGCTACCGTAAGCCATTTTATTTTGAGTACTAAATCTCATCAAACTACACCAGATAATTGTGATTGTCAGGTTCTTCTAGATGCAGATCTGGCAATCTTAGGCAGTTCCCCTGTTGAATACGGTAATTATGCTATGGCGATTCATCAAGAGTATGCTTGGTTATCAGAAGCCGAGTATTTTGTAGGAAGAAAGCGGGTTTTGCAGAGATTGTTGCAACGCGATCGCATTTACTATACAGAACCAATGTTTCAAGCTTTTGAATTATCTGCTCGTTCTAATATTTTGCAGGAAATACAACAGATAAATACAGGACTTACGCAAAGGTAGTCAAAATACTTGGCGAATAAAATTCGCAGCTATACAAACGAAGTCCTTTTTGTGCGGACTCATTATAGCCAGCCTTCCGCAGGCTTTGTTTGTGTGGTTCCAACGCCTGTAGGGGCGCAAGGCTTTGCGTCCCTACACCTGGTGTACTTTGTGATAATGGCAAACCGCTATATATTATCCAGAACATTTCACAGCTTCTATTATGCTTAAAGGTGAAGGAGTGGAAATAATTTTGTTCAGTTGGAACCCAGCAGCTTGCAGCAATACTTGATATTCTGATTCTGTTCGTTCGCGTCCGCCCGTCATCACTAACATATTTATGTCAAGTAACTTCCCAAAAAATGGTTCATTTCCAAGAGGAATGATTGTCTCAAATAATAAAAGCTTACTGTTTTCCGGCATTACTCGATAACAATTTTTAAGAATTGCGATCGCTTTTTCATCATCCCAGTCGTGAATGATAAACTTCATCAAATAAGCATCGCCACCACTCGGAACTGACTCAAAGAAGTTACCTGACACAGCTGTACAACGGTTGCCAACATCGCTATTCGCTTGCAAACGAGGTTTGACGTTTTCGATGGTTGTTGGTGTATCAAAAAGAATTCCCTTAAGTTCTGGATACGCTTTCAGAATAGTTGTTAATAGACTGCCCTGACCACCACCAACGTCCACCACTAAGCTCAACTCTGAAAAGTCATAACTTGCCATAATAGCCTCTATTTGAGATCCTGTCATATTGGTCATTGCTTGTTCAAAAACCTTACCATTTTCAGGATTCTTGACGTAATAATCCCAAACATTCATCCCAACCAGATTGTCGAAAGCAACCTCACCAGTTTTGATACTATGTAGCAAATTCCCCCACGCTCGATAATGCTCTTGTCCCAGTTGAATCATGGCAAAAAAACGTAAAGAACCAGGACAATCGGTACATAAGGTTTCACCTAAGCGCGTTAAACCAAACCGATGATTTTCATCTTCAGTAAAAATCCCCACACTTGTAAGAGCGCGTAGTAATCGATATAAAGATGGTGCATGGGTATTGGTCATTTCAGCTAATTCTCCTGCTGTTCTGGGTTGTTCTTGCAAGTAATCAGCAATACCCAGTTTTACAGCAGCGTAAATTGTCTGTGACACCCAAAAGCTGGAAATCATCTCCAACATACTAGTGCTTGCAGAAACTTCCGGGTTGTTGTTCGTTTGTGCTTGACTCATAAATTCAAAAATTTTTAAATATATTTATCTAAATCTAGTTATAATCCACACTGCACTGGTTTCAAAATCAAATCTATTAACGCATCAATAAATCGTTCGCTCTCTATAGGAAGAATATTCTTACCGTGCATTGTCTCCTGAATCATGACAAATTGGGTCAACGAACCAACAAGAAGCATCGCTGTTGCTTCCGTATCAGCTATCTTCAGTTCTGGATAAGTCGCTAGGTATTGACTTACAATGTCGATCGCAGGCTTTATGAGACTTCCAACACAAAACTGAGCGAGTTCGGGGAAACGCCCGGACTCTCCAATCAAAACTCGATGAAAAGCACGATACTCTTCATCATCAAGCATCTCTTTCAATGCTTTTAATGCCAATCGACGCAAGACGACTTTAGGATTTCCTTTTAGAGAGACTGTTCCAAACACTGAGTGAAATCGTTCTCGAGCTAATTTTTCTATCAGCGCTTTAAATAATCCCTCTTTATCTTGAAAATGACTGTAAACGGTTGCCTTGGAAACACCAGCACTCGATGCAACCCTATCCATACTAGTCCCAGCATAGCCACGAGTTAAAAACTCTTGCATTGCACCTTGTAAAATTTGTTCGACCTTATCTGCTGAACTATCTCGTTCGACTTCAGTTATTCTTGCTTTTACCATATTTTTATAGTCCTGATTGGGGAGTTATACAATGTATGCACAAGTCTGAAATAGCTTATAAATCGAGGTTTTCGTGTTGTTTTTATCCCACCATAACCCTCCCCAATCCATTGGGGAGGGAACTAGAAATCCGATCTCCTGCTTTGGCAAGGGGGGATTGAGGGGGTAAATTCAACTAACAGCATTATGTTTACTTTTTTGCAATATATCTTAGGCTAACAATTTCAAAATAGTAATATGCACTACTAGTCATTCAAAGTGTTATTTGTTACCACTACAAAACATGAAAATGCTTCTTAAGATATATAGTTTCTGCACCTACTCTTGGATACGCTTTTTCTATACTGTATTCAGCAAAAGCTGGATCTGTTGACTAGTGGTAGAAAACAGCATAGGCAGTATAGGAAATTGTACTCTAATGAGTGTAAATAAAAACTAGTAGAAGCAAAACTAAATTTATTGGTTTAGTTAAGATATATTATAAGACTAAACGGTTTAGTTTTTTAACCGATGGAAACATAATTATGCTGGAACACTCGTCTAAGTTTGAGGGTTCATCTCCTTTAAAACCTTTTTTACGTCCGCCTGCTCTTTTTGTGCTTTTAGCAGCTTTTACAGCAGGAGGCTTGAGTCTTTATACAGTACAGAAATTTCAGAGCAATGCTGCGGCGAGCAAACAGCAACCGACAATTGTTCCAGAAGTTAAAACGGTAACAGCATTGGGACGTTTGGAGCCTAAAGGAGAGGTGGTAAAACTGTCTGCACCGACATCAACTGAAGGAAGTCGGGTAGAACAAATCCTGGTTCGAGAAGGAACTATGGTTCAACAGGGACAGTTAATTGCTATCCTAGATAATCGCGATCGCCTTGCTGCAGCACTATCAGAAGCACAAGAGCAAGTGCGAGTTGCACAAGCAAATCTTGCCCAAGTGAAAGCAGGAGCTAAACAGGGCGAAATAGAAGCACAAAAAGCCACTGTTGCTCGCATACAAGTTGAAAGAGAGACAGAACTAGAGGCACAAAAAGCCACTGTTGCTCGCATACAGGCAGAGAAAGATACGTCAGTTGAGGCCCAAAAAGCCACTATTGCCCGCCTAAAAGCAGAAAAAGAAACAGAAACAGAAGCGCAAAAAGCCACTATTGGTCAGTTCCAAGCACAAGTGGAAAATGCTCAAGCCGAATACCAACGCTATCAAAAACTGTATCAGCAAGGAGCGATCGCTATATCTTTATTAGATAACAAGCGCTTAACTCTAGCAACGGCACAACAACAACTTGCACAAGCACAAGCTAACCTCAAACGTATAGAAGAGTCGCGAAACGAACAACTTGTAGAAGCAAAAGCTAACCTCAAACGTGTAGACGCTACTGGAAAACAACAACTTGCGGAAGCCGGAGCCAACCTCAAGCGAATAGAAACATCGCGAGACCAACAAATTAAGGAAAGCAGTGCAACTTTGGATAGAATCTCTGAAGTCAGACCTGTAGATGTGGCTTCAGCTCAAGCAGAAGTCAATCGAGCCATAGCAGCTGTCAAAAAAGCCGAAGCAAATCTTCGACAAGCATTCGTGCGTTCGCCTGAAGCAGGGCAAGTATTAAAGATTTACACCCGCCCTGGAGAAGTCATATCTGATGAAGGCATCGCCGAAATGGGTCAAACTAGCCAGATGTACGCAGTAGCAGAAGTTTACCAGAGCGATATTAATAAAGTGCGAACGGGACAAAAGGTACGCTTGACAAGCGAATCTATGCCCGGTGAATTGCAAGGAATTATCGAGCGAGTTGGCTCGCAAGTACTACGACAAAACGTGGTTAATAGCGATCCTACAACCAATATAGATGCAAGAGTTGTGGAAGTCCACGTTCGGCTTGACGAAACATCTAGCCGAAAAGCAGCCAAATTCTCTAATATGCAAGTTACCGCAACGATTGATTTGTAATTGGTCACTGGTCACTGGTCACTGGTCACTGGTTAGTAGTTAGTAGGTGGGCAAGGGTGTTATGATTGGCTTCATTTTTCAGGAACTAGGGCGAAGAACGCCTTTGGGATGGCTACAACTAACTCACCAAAAAGGTCGTTTTTTGGTAGCACTTTCAGGGATAGCCTTTGCCGATGTTCTTATGTTTATGCAGTTAGGTTTTCAGACTGCATTATTTGATAGCAATACTCGATTGCATCGCAGCATGAATGCTGACATTTTTTTAGTTAGCCCTCAAGGACGTAACTTAGCATATTTGTCTACATTCCCTCGACGACGATTGTTGCAAGCAAGAGATATACCAGGGGTAAAGTCATCTGATGGAATGTATCTTGGTTTTATTGACTGGAAAAATCCCCAAACGCACAAGGAAACTGGCGTCTTGATTATAGGGTTCAATCCGGATCGACCAGCCTTTGATTTACCGGAAGTGAACAGTCAGTTAAACGCTGTCAAACTTCCAGATACTGTCCTCTTTGACAGTGGTTCTAGAGGAGAGTATGAAAAAGTTTATGCCCAAGTTAGCCAAGGTAAACCTGCTACTACTGAAATAGAACGGCGGACAATTACGATTCGTGGTTTATTTAAAGTAGGAGCTTCCTTTATTGCAGATGGTAGTTTAATAACTAGCGATCAAAACTTTTTACGTATTTTTACTAAACAAGATGCAGGAAGTGTGAATTTAGGTCTTATTCAGCTACAACCAGAGTATAAGGAACCAGAAAAAGTTCAGCAAGTTGCAAATGCATTGAAAGTTCATCTTCAAGACAGTCGCGATGTTCGAGTTTTTACAAAAGAAGAATTTGTTGCATTTGAAAAGAAGCACTGGCAAGAAAGTACACCGATTGGTTTTATCTTCAGTTTGGGTGTGACAATGGGTTTTATTGTGGGAGTGATTATTGTCTATCAAGTTCTTTCCACTGATGTGAATGCCCACATGAAAGAATATGCCACTTTCAAAGCCATGGGATATCGCAATGCTTACCTATTAGGGGTGGTGTTTGAAGAAGCTATTATTATGGCAGTGCTAGGGTTTTTACCCGGTATAGCAGTATCTTTTGGTCTCTATGCCATGACAAGAAATGCTACTAACTTGCCATTATATATGACTTTGGCACGCGCACTACAGGTACAAATTTTAACTATTATTATGTGTATGATTTCTGGTGCAGTTGCCACCCGCAAAGTCCAATCAGCCGACCCAGCAGATATGTTTTAGGAATTGGTTATGGAACCTGTTATCATCGTTCAAAATTTAGACCACTTCTTTGGGAAAGGTCAACTCCGCAAACAAGTCCTATTTGACATTAACTTAGAAATATATGCTGGCGAAATTATCATCATGACAGGTCCCTCTGGTTCGGGAAAAACTACTCTTTTGACCTTAGTTGGTGGATTGCGCTCGGCACAACAGGGCAGTTTGATGGTTTTAGGAAGAGAATTGTGTGGTGCTAGTGCAGAACAACTCACACTAGCAAGACGGAATAATGGTTATATTTTTCAGGCTCATAACTTACACAATAGCTTAACAGCAATCCAAAATGTCAGGATGGGTTTGGAACTGCATAAAAGTCTTTCTCCAAAGGAGATGTTGAAACGTTCAGCTGATATGCTGGAGTTAGTAGGATTGGGAAATCGTCTCAATTACTACCCGGATGACTTGTCAGGAGGACAAAAACAACGGGTTGCGATCGCACGCGCTCTTGTAAGTCGTCCGAAAATCGTTCTAGCAGATGAACCGACAGCTGCTCTTGATAGTAAATCAGGTCGAGATGTTGTTGATTTGATGCAGCAACTAGCAAAAGAGCAGGGTTGCACTATCCTTTTGGTGACTCACGATAACCGTATTTTAGATATAGCCGATCGCATTGTCCATATGGAAGATGGTAAGTTGGCAAGTGCTGCTACTATTGCGGGGTGAAAATTATTTTTTTAAGTATTTGCTTAAAAATATTCTCTCTGTATTATTACGTATAGAGAACATTATTATATAGAAATTCATCTCTAAAGATTGTATTTGAATCTGATATGAAAATACGTGTTTTTACTATAGATTTTCAAGCCGGAGTCTAGTGTAAACTAACAAAGGCAACTTGCTTTCAGTAATTTTTACTAGAAGCAAAAATTGACAGAGTATATGAATCGGCAGTTAAAACGAAATCGCGGTGTTATACTTACTCGTGAAGGCTGGCAAAGACTTCAAAATGCTAAAGTTGAGTGGGAATTTCAAGAAAATTTTGGCTCTAGGTGGACGCTTGAAGAATTAAGCGAACGGGTTGGAATAACTCCCGTTACCTTTAGGAAAGTACTGACTCGTGAAACAGGAGTTGACAGGCAAACGCTTGTTCGTTTGTTTATGACGTTTAATTTAGAATTGGGTCAAAGCGATTATACAAAGCCAGAGTCGGCTTTAGAAAAGCAGGAAAGCTTAAAGCGCCCCAAAGGTGTTGATTTGAGAGAAGCAGTTGATGTCTCTGTTTTCTATGGACGCACAGTAGAATTGGCTTTGTTAGAACAATGGCTGATGGAACACTGCCGGGTGGTAGCATTGTTGGGAATGGGCGGTATCGGTAAAACCTCTCTGGCGGCTAAGTTGGTACATCAAATTGAGCACCAGTTTGAGTATGTTATCTGGCGATCGCTCTACAATGCGCCACCACTTTTCGAGCTACTCGGTAACTTGATTCAATTTTTCGACAACTCGCAGGCTTTAGAAGCTGAGTTACCAACCAGCGTAGATGAAAGGATTTTGCGACTAATTGATTATTTGCAAAAACAACGCTGTCTTATTATACTAGACAATGCTGAAACAATTTTGCAAAGTGGTGTTATTGCGGGAACTTATCGAGAAGGCTGTAAGGATTATAGTCAACTGATAAGACGGGTAGGAGAAGTTTTCCATAGGAGCTGCTTATTGCTGACTTCTCGGGAAAAACTCAAAGATGTGGCATCACTGGAAGGAGAAACGTTGCCCGTTCGTTCATTACGGCTAAGTGGTTTGGAGGCGGTAGATGGGCAAAAGATATTTGAAGTCAAGGGATTCTCTGGCTCAGAGTTAGAATTGAGAACAGTCGTCGAGCGCTATGCTGGTAACGCCTTAGCTTTAAAAATAGTAGCGACGACAATCCAAGATGTCTTTGATGGTAATCTTTCTGAATTTCTAAAACAAGACACGGTTGTTTTTGGCGACATTTGCGAACTGTTAGAGCAGCAATTTGCACGCTTATCATATTTAGAAAAGGAAATAATATACTGGCTGGCAATTAATCGCGATCCAGTTTCACTATCTGAGTTACGAGAAGATATTGTATCACCAGTACCACCACAAAAATTATTGGAGGCGATCGAGTCCTTGGTAAGGCGATCTCTAATCGAGAAGGCTACGCCTACGCTCGTTGAGAAAAGCGCAGCACTCTTCATGCTACAACCTGTAGTTATGGAGTATATGACTAATCGATTGGTAGAGCAAGTTTGTGGAGAAATTGAGACTCAGAATCTTGATTTATTCAAGTGTCATGCTTTGCTAAAGGCAACAGCAAAAGAATATGTTAGAGAAACTCAAATTCGTCTCATCCTTAAACCAGTTATTGATAGGCTGTTTGTTGTCTTTAGAAGCAAAAGAAGTATTGAAAATCAGTTAACTCAAATTCTATCGAGGCTACGAAAGACAGCGCCGCTAGAACAAAGTTATATGGCTGGAAACATTCTTAATCTGCTTTGTCATTTAAAAACTGACCTAAGTGGCTATGATTTTTCTTATATGACTGTTTGGCAGGCTGACTTGCGAAATGTGAAATTGCACGATGTAAATTTCCAAAACGCCAATCTAGCTAAGTCTGTTTTTGCAGAAAGCTTTGGTGGTGTTTTGTCGGTAGCCTTCAGCCCCGATGGCAAACTTTTAGCCTTGGGTGATACTAATGGTGAAATTCGCTTGTACCAAGTTTCGGATTGGAAACAACTTCTAACCTGTAAAGGTCATTCTAACTGGGTTGTATCCCTTGCCTTCAGTCCTGATGGTAGTACTCTTGCTAGCGGTAGTACTGACTTTTCTGTAAAGTTGTGGGATATCAGTACTGGTGAATGCCTTCAGACTTTGCGTGGACATATCTATGAGGTTTGGTCAGTTGTCTTTAGTCCGAATGGTGACATATTAGTAAGTGGTAGTGATGACCAGACGATGAAGTTATGGAGTGTTCAAACTGGTGAATGCCTTAGAACTTTCCAAGGACACACAAGTTGGGTGTGCTCTGTTGTTTTCAGTAAAGATGGGCAAACGCTTTTTAGTGGTAGTGATGACCACACAATTCGGTTATGGGACATTAACACAGGTAACTGCCTTAGAATTTACCAAGGACACAGTGATGGAATACGGGTTATTACTGTTAGTCCTAATGGTCAGATTTTGGCGAGTGGTAGTGAAGATCGAACGGTAAAGTTATGGGATATCAACTCTGGTCAATGCCTCAAAACTTTCCAGGGACATTTCAATGAAGTATATTCCGTCACTTTCAGATTACAAGGTGATATTCTAGCAAGTGGTAGTTTTGACCAAACAGTGAAGCTATGGAGCGTTCGCACTGGTGAGTGCCTCAAAACCTTCCAAGGACATTCCAGTTGGATATATTCGGTTGCCTTTAGTCCACAAGGCGATCTTGTGGCTAGTGGAAGTTACGATCAGACAGTACGGATGTGGAGTGTTAGTACTGGTGAATGCCTTAAAATCTTCCAGGGATATACTCATCAAGTACTTTCAGTTGCTTTTAGTCCGGATGGACAGACGCTAGCAAGCGGCAGTCACGATTCTTCAGTAAATTTGTGGAGTGTTAGTACTGGTGAATGCCTCAAAACGTTCTTGGAACATTGTGGTGCGATTCAGTCAGTTGCCTTTAGTCCTGATGGACAGTGCATAGCAAGTGGTAGTGAAGATCGAACAATAAAGCTGTTGGATGTCAACACAGGTCAAGTCCTGCAGATTTTTCAAGGACATCGTGCTGCGATTCGGTCAGTTGCCTTTAGTCCTGACGGTCAAACACTGGCGAGTGGTAGTGAAGACCAAACAGTTAGGCTATGGGATGTCAACACGGGTCAAGCTTTAAGAATTTGCCAGGGACATACAAATCAGGTGTGGTCAGTCGCCTTTAGTCCTCAAGGAATGATGCTTGCCAGCGGCGCGTTGGAGCAGACACTTAATCTTTGGGACATTAGTACTGGTGAGTGCCTCAAGACGCTAGAGGGACATACAAGTTGGGTTTGGTCAGTTGTTTTTAGTCCGGATGGTAAGCTGTTGGCGACTACCAGTACAGATCAAACATTAAGGTTATGGAGTGTCAACACTAATGAATGCCTTAAACTTTTGCACGTAGATACAGGTTGGTTACTCTCAGTTGCCTTTAGCCCTGACAGCCGAATATTAGCGAGCAGCTGCCAAGACCACACAGTCAAGCTATGGGATGTCAGCACTGGTGAATGTCTCAAAACCTTACAAGGACACACAGGAGGTTGGGTTAGGTCAGTCGCTTTTTGTCCGGATAATCAAACTTTGGCTAGCGGTGGTGAAGATGAGACAATTAGATTGTGGGATTCCATAACAGGCGAGTGCTTAAAAGTTCTAAAAATTGAGAAACCTTATGAGCGAATGAACATTATGGGTATTACAGGTATAACGACAGCAACGATTGCTACGCTAAAAGTCTTGGGAGCAGCAACTGAAAAACACCTCTACAGACAGCCATATGAAACGAGTGAACATTTCACCACTGAGAAAGCTCAACCTAATACAAACCCTGCCTAAAATATCGGCATGATGAATAGAAAATGGTTTTTGCCCAATCAACCAGCATCAAGCCCTAACTGTCTAACTGTCAAGGAAGCTAGAGCCAACACGCCTTGAAGTTGCTGTACGATCCTAGCTAAGAAACTAGACAATCAGGGCTATTGACTGTTGCAATATCTAACCCACTAGATGAACAAATAGACTAGATAACTTACATTACACTAAATTCAGTGTCGCTTGGTAATCCTTGCGCGAACTCATTTATGATACTTCCCAAATCATCAAGTTCGATGTTATCCAACACATTGGAACTGTTCTCAAAGAGTTTACTGGCGAAATCATGGCTTGAAGACTGCTGTTCAATAGTTGTAGTCTTCATTGCATTTGGAAAAATCTTTGAAACAACAGCTTCATAGGTAGCACTTAAACCTAGCCATACTAAAATCGAAAATCCAAAATCGAAAATCCGAAATCGCATCTTTCTTCTCCCCTATGTTTGAACAGTACAGTTAAGAGTATCTGAGAAAAGCACTCTTGCTTACTTGGTCATTTATTTAGCTTCTAAAAATTAGTTCACACTTGGAGGCAAGTGTTTAACTCCATTGGTTGCAATATATTCTGAAGTTCTTCGTCTGATATGTAATCCTCCTTAGGAGGATTAAAGCGTAACAATGCGGTTTCATAACAAGCTCTCGCTACGCAGTTACGCTCTTGAGGAGTAAGCTGTGCAACAGTCCTGACTGTTTCCTCTACATGGTTGACTTCAGCACCAATACCACTGTGTATCCGCAGCCAACGTGTAGCATTAGTACCTATTGGTAGCAAAGCCTCAACATTTTGGATGTATTCCTCCCCTATGAATGTTCCCAAACGTTCGGCTGTATAGAAAAAACCAATACAACCAATTGGATCGGTCGTCTGCACGGTTTGAAAAAAGTAATCAACTAAAGCTTGTATAGGAGATGGTACAAGCGCTTGCACCACAGCTTTTGCGTTGTATCCCATCGACTGAATATCAAGCAGAGCAAGTCGGTCATGACCTGCTTCTTCTCTGGCTTTCTGTGCAGCCCACTGTGCTAAATTCATGCGACCAGATGCAGCAAAGCGATCGCGAGCTTCCTCCATGAGTCGCGTTGTATGGCGACTAGAGTGGTAGGAACCTGCAAGCCGCCAGACCCAACGTACAGGAGTTAGAGCAGGTGGTCTGCGACTCGACTTTACATCTCTCCAAGCTAACACTATTGCCCTATCTAAAAACTTTTGAGTTTTAGCTAGTACATCGCACTGCTGATTAGTCATCTGACAAATTCCAATCAATTTTTAGTCAATAAGCAGACGCTCGTTAGCAACAAAGTCTAGTAGGTCTACAAAACTTAAGCAACTTAAGATAAGAAACTTAAGAAAAAAGTTAAGTATCTTGTTCTCTGTGACATCCACCTTCGCTCACCTAAAGTTAGCTCGTGCTAATGTCTATTACTCTCACCCTTAGAAAAGAAGGCTGCTGAGGGGTAATAAGAAGCTTAAATTTAACGGGAGCATCCTAATTTGGAAAAAATATTGGGCGATTAAAATCGCGTCTATACAAACAAAGTCCACCTATGTGGACTTTGTTTGTATAGCCCCAGAATTCTATTCTGAGGGCAATGCGTGCTCATTGGGATGCTCCCAAATTTAACAAAGTTAGCTCAACCAGATATCTAAATAAATTTGCCGTTGTAGGAACACTTCTCTATCTGCAACATTGTGTTACTTACAACAAAAAGCTTAACTTTTATCTTAAGTTTTTTATCTTTACTCCCTAAAATCTTACTTACAGAGACTTAAGTTTTCTATTTTTACTTGTAAATTCTTCTTAAGAATTAGATAATTATACAGCATTTTCTAAGATATTTACCACTATTTATGAAACTCAAAAAATACATTTTAGCTATTAATTTTGAAGCCAGCCAAAGTCATTTTATTAAAGCGTCTTTAGAAAGTAATCCAAGCTTGAAAGTTATCACAACTGAATCTGTATATAACGGATTGCTATTGATTAAAAATTATATTCCAAATGCGCTAATTGTAGACATAATAATACCCGATTCTGATAAGTTTATCCTTTTTAAAGAGCTACAAAATGATTTATCTTTTCAAAAAATTCCCATTATTTTACTGATTGATAAAGTGCAAAAAATACATTTAAATCAACTGATTCAATTAAATATTGTGGGAATAATTGCCAAACCTTTTGAAATATTAAAATTTGCAGAGCGAGTTGCTGAAATTCTAGAATGGAAATAAATTATTATCCGAAAAATATTGTTCTACCTGATTTACACACGACTAATAACTGATGACAAAAACAAGAGGGTGCTTTCTAAGTTTTAAATCATACCCCCTTATAGTTTTACCACTAGTTTTACCACATCACTGACTTAAATTTACGTAATATTCAGTACCGCGTATTCTACCAACTTTCTAAGTTAAGTCAATATTAGCTACAAATCTTATGACTAATAACTTGTAGCTAGTCTTTTCTAGAAAGCTCCAACTCGACCCAGAAGGATGATAAATGTTCGGGTAATTAAGAGTAAATCGTACAATGGATGCCATTTCTTTTGATATTGCAAGTCTAGATCCACAATTTGCTCAAAATCTTTTATGTGCGATCGCCCGTTGACTTGCCATTCACCAGTTAACCCAGGTTTAACATTTAAACGTTGCCAATGGCGGCGATCGTATTGAATTACCTCATCTGCTGTAGGGGGACGAGTACCTACCAAACTCATCTCGCCTACTAGAATGTTCCAAAATTGTGGTAATTCATCTAAACTTGTACTTCTTAAAAACCGTCCTACTCTTGTCACTCTAAAATCATTTTTATTCTTAAAAATGATCCCACTAGCTTCATTTTTTACCATTGATTTCAATTGTTCGGCATTTGAAACCATAGAACGGAATTTCCACAAGCGGAAGGAGCGTCCGTGAAGCCCATAACGTTCCTGTGAGAAGAAAATCGGACCGGGGCTATTTATTTTAATTGCTACTGCCACAGGTATAAACACAATGGCAAGAATCAGTAGTCCAACTAAACTCCCTAAGATGTCTAAGAAACGTTTAAATTTAGAGTTGACAGAAGCATGAGGTTTTAGTTGCAAATCCCAAGTATTAGCAGCTGCACCTTCAATAACAGTTGTGTAAGATATCTGGTACATTGTCAAGCCAGTTGAGCGAAAAACGTAGAAACACGCATATTACTTTGACTATAAACTCAGCTTCACAAAAGTAAATCTCGTTCAACAGTACTTTCACTGAATCTTCATCCATCTCTATGGGATCGCAAGTTTTTATAAATTTTATATAAAGGAAAGAAAATCTAGCTTTTGTAAGATGAATTGTAAAGAGAAATATGGATTTTGACTGTACTGTGTGTTAGAATTTGCTCTTAACATCAGTAATTAGTGACTAGTAAGTAGTGACTACTTTCTTTCCGTTCTAAAATTACCAATTTTTGTAGGGTGGGCAATGCCTATTGGTGGGCAGTGCCCACCCTACGAAGAATGGTAATCGAATGGCGGTTCGGGACTAACCATTAGCGATTGGTAACTTAGGAGTTTCACTTTGTTTTCTGCATCTCCGAGAAAATACTTTCAATCGCCAATTTTGAAAACGCTCTAAATTAAGGGTTTACCCCAGTGTGTTAGGAACATTTGCAGAATACCATTCAATCAGCAATGTTTATTTTGCATGGCTAACTATATATTTATTTCAAATTTTTTACGAGAAATTACTGAAAACTCACAAACTGAAGGTGCAAAAGACATGGTACTAGCAGGGTCTCAAATCAAAGTAGGCAGATTAGAGTCCATTGTGGAACAAATTGGAGAAGCTGTACTTTCCACCACAGAGACAATAGAACGTCTCGCGGAAAGAGTGGATACTCTTAGCGTTCAAGTTGAAGCACAAGGAAGACAACTACAGCAGCAAGGATACCAAATTTTTGCCCTGTGTGATGCCGTACAAACTCTTGCGGACACTCAAGATGACTCGTTGCAAAAACTCACACAACTTACGCGAACTTTAGATCGTCTTATGACTTTGATTGAAGCGCCATCAGAGTAAAGAATGAAGGAGTCGATCGTTTATCCTTCATTCTTTAACTTTATTGGTTAAACCTTTAATTGAGTAACAGCAATTTTACCAGAAAAACATATATCTACGTCGCTTCCTGGAGTGCGATCGCGTTTAGCGTACTCCCCATAATAGTAAAAATTATCGCCTTCAACACGATAATTGATAGGTAACGGTTTTGTACAGGGTTGACAAAACACAACTTCTGGGTCGGGTTCTCCTGGCATAAGATGGGGCAGATTGACGTTCCAAAAGCTTTTTGGTTCCAAAGGACGGTTAAGTAAATCGGTTAAAACATTAGATGTCCATCTTGCCAGAACATCCCAATCTACGATGACGTTTCTTTTGCGATAGTGAGAAACCGCAATTCCGGGAATACCGTTCATTGCAGCTTCTCGCACGGCAGCAACAGTACCGGAAATGTAGGCATCAACTCCGAGGTTTCCTCCTGCATTGATGCCTGATAGTACCCATTTGATATTTGGGCAAATATGTGATACCGCAATTCTGACACAATCTGCAGGAGTACCAGCGATCGCATACTCATTATCCAAGCGTCGGTTCACTTGAATTGCTTGAGTGGTAGTAACTTGGTGACCGCAACCAGAGAGGTGGTCTCTTGGGGCGGCAATAATAACTTCGCGATCGTTAACAGCTTTGAGAAGTGCGCGAATGCCAGGGGCATCGATCCCGTCGTCATTTGTAAGAATAAAGGTCATTAGTCAATAGTCATTTGTCCTTTGTCATTATGTCATTTCCGATCTTTTAGCTATCTTCCGCCTTCTTCTGCCATCTGCCTTGTTGCGTAAAAATGCGAGCAATTAAATAAACAAGCATACCCGCAACCATTCCCGGTAGAACTTCGTAAACAATATAAAAAAGTTATGGAACTGCAGATGCACGCAGATAATGCTAACCGCTGTAAATTAAAAAACTGACATATACCGAATAGCATATGCCAGTGAATTAAATTGAGTTTAGTTTGGAGCGCTCGCTAAAACTAGAAGTTCGAGAGAGTCAAGTCACTAATTACCGATTGTGGTGCGATTAATCAAAGGAGAACCTTCACCGCCTTGAACTTGTCCCGTTCCAGCTGTAGGTGAAAGTGGAGTGCCATGAAGCCTTGGATCGGATTGAGGTGGATTGGGTTCTGGTCCCAGTGGTTGTGGATTTTCAATATACTGGAATTCGCCTTTGCCATCTGGAGAAGGACCCTTTGCCCACTGACCTTGAGAACTTTCAGTACCTTCAGAGTGGTTCCAGAACTGATATGCAAACTCGCGCTTCTCCAGATCCAATGGGAAGGAACTAGGAACGGGAGTTGTTTCCAATCCAGACTCTTCCAAATCCTTGAGAGCTGCTATCCATTGGTTCTGATGCATGGTGTCGCGAGCAATCATGAAGCTCAAAGTATCTTTAACACCAGGGTCGTTACTCATCTCGTACATTCGCACTGCTTGCAAACGTCCCTGAGATTCAGCATGAAGATTGGAACGAAAGTCTGCTAACAAGTTACCGCTAGCAACAATAAAGCGACCATTCCATGGGAAACCAACACTATCAGCTGGCATTGCGCCCAAACCCGATACAATAGCGTGTTGGGGATTCATTGCTGCCCCTATGATATCTGTAATAGTATCATGCGCTTTAGAGCCGCCCATAACCGCGCCCACAACCGGATCTTGTGCTCCCTCTTCTTGTAGTTTGATAGGTGCTTTGTCCAGTAAGTGAGCAATCATCGTAGCCAGCATCTCAACGTGACCGATTTCTTCAGTACCTATATCCAAAAGCATATCGCGGTATTTAGCAGGTCCGCGACAGTTCCAACCTTGGAACAGGTACTGCATCATCACAGTCATTTCACCAAAAGTACCGCCAATAAGTTCCTGAATTTTCTTTGCGTAAAGAGCGTCGGGTTGTTCCGGTGGTTTGAAATACTGTAGTTTCTTGGTATGATAAAACATGATTCATTCCTCAATGAACGTTTGGATTGGCACAAATTCAGGCTTCCCCAAAATCTGATATTTGTGCCAGCCACTCATGTTTACCAGGAAACCTAATTCAAAGGCTCTCTACATCACTCCACGGTCATACAAAAAAATAGATAAAAAATAAGTAACATGACCGAGGTTATTATACTACCAGATATAGTCGAATAAGAATGGCAACCACTGTCACTGGTCACTGGTCACTGGTCACTGGTCACTGCTCACTGGTCACTGTCAAACCCAACGTCTCAATTGAGTTGAACCTGAAAAATAGTCGAACCCATCTTCAAACCAACGTTCATCACGGCGGCTGATGTTAAAACAACCTTCATGAATTGAGCCGCCACCTCCATTGTTATCAAAGCGATTGGATTCAAAAGCTGATAGGCTACGCTGTCGGGAAATGAAATCTGTATAAACTTCTACTACGGCACTATGGTATCTTACATTCCGCTCGTATTCATTCCAATTATCCCCACGAAAACGTAATAGAAAAGAATTATTGGCAGTCGCAGCATGGTTGTTGTCACCAGCAAAACCTCCGCCTTCATCTGACACAACCATTGCCAGAGATTCATAAGCAATGTCTCCAAAAGGCTTAGGTCTTTGGTTACCAAAATTATTGCCATCAATATCATACTTACTAGCTTCATAGGCAGGATCTAACGCTGTGAGATGAGCGACTTTGCCTAAAAGAAAGCCAATTTCAGCCGCAACATATGCTCCGAGACTAAAGCCTACAAGGCTCAATTGTTGACCTGTGATTTCTAGGCTAGAGAGCGTTCTAGCAGCCCATTGAGCAACAGGAGCAACAGAGCCTGATGTATAATTAGGCTGCAATCCTTTGTCTTCATCGTGATTTGCTGGATCTCGCCAATCTAGAGCTAGGACTTGTTTAGAAGGGTTCTGTTTAGCTAATTCTCGCTGTAAATTACTAAAAATTTCATCATCAGATGAGTTTTTCCAACCATGAATCACTAGAATTGTCTCTTTTGCATATTCAATGCCTTGGTAGGTTCGCCCATTAGCATCAAAACGGTAAAGATGAACTCCATCTTTATAGTATCTTGGTTTAGCTTCCTTGCCATCTTCTCTTAATCCCCAATTAGCAATATCTCCTACTATTTCACCAGGTAATGCTCTTTGAGTTTGACTTTGCTGAAAAGCAATATCTTCACTCGCATAGGACTTACCTATAGCTCCCCTTTGTAAAGAGGGCTTAGGGGTTCTCTCTGGGGTTAGGGGGCTAGGGGTCCCCTCTGGGGTTGGGGGCTGATGGGGGGATCTGCATATAAGCCCTGTCGCCAATTCTTGAGATGTGACTAATGTATTACTATGATTGAGTGCAGAGCAATGTGATGAAAAGGAATCTTGACTTAATGCTATAAGTGCTGGTTTGCCTGACCAATTATTATTGTTAGCCAGCGAACTATCAAAAAGCGGTCGCCTTACACTTGGTAAATCCCTGGAAACGTTCATAATTGCTGCATTTCCCACATTCTAAAACATATCCGCCGGATCGGTAGAGCGGAGCTTGCGAGTTGCGCTCGCACCTGAAATACTTGACATGATGATTGCCAAGCGATCGCGACTATCTAAAATTGCAATAACCTGTCCTGCTTTGACTGTATCCCCCTCCTGTATTAATAACTGCTCTACTCGATTTCCTTCAGTAGATGTAGTCGCAGAAAGTTTGATGACTTTTCCTTTTGGTTCAATCCATCCTAGGGCTGTGACTGTTGTTAGCTGAGGTAATTGTGTTGTTGGTGTTTGTGGCTCTTGCTTTGTAGAATTTTGCAGGCGTTTTACTATATAAATACTGATTCCACTAGTCAATAAAAATGTAACTATACTGATAACAACAAATAAATTCAGGGCGGATTTTGGGGATAATTTAGATTTTAATTTAGAATTTTGCACCATAGCTTCCCTTTGAAAAATACTTGTAGAAAACAAACTTCTGTATATACTAAGTTTGAAATAGTTAATAGACTTAGATTTTAGCCTTGGTGTTACCCCACCCTAACCCTCCCCTTGTAAACTACGGTGTACACAGATCTTTCAAGATCCCCCTAAATCCCCCTTAAAAAGGGGGACTTTAAGGATTTCCCCCCCCTTTTTAAGGGGGGCTAGGGGGGAGCGAAAATGCAAGAAGGCACTTTAGGAGACTTATGTGTACACCGTAGATTTCCAAGGGGGGATTAAGGGAGGTAAATTCAATTTTAAAGAAACTTAGGAGAAATCTTGATACAACGGTAAAATTTACAAACATTTGTACACAAGAAAAACACTTTTTGTGTAAAAACACAATACTCGCTTTTTGAATATTGATTTGTAGCCTATGCTAGAAAACTGAGTTTAGCGATCGCTTTCAACCAAGCATTGTTTAAACAAGAAGGAAACCAAGAATTTGCCCAAAGAGATAATGCTATTCAAACTCTAAAAGCTAGTTGAAGCGATAAGCGCTCTTTCGGCTTGCGCCAAGGGCGATAAGCGCTCTTTCAGCTTGCGCCGAAGCGATACGGCTGTCTTCCGTTAGCGCTTACGCTATCGCACTGTATGTAACAATATCATCCTGCATTCATCATCCAAACAAGAAAGCCCAAAATTTGCTCGATAGGCGGGAGGGGGTAATCTGTCAAGTCAATTGACACGCATTGCCCTTCTAACTTCAAAAACCGCCATACTGTACCACTAGTTACCGTTCCGTAAATCGTTAATATTGGTTGTTGTTTTTTTTGATTAAAACGTTGAGCCGCAACCATTTCTGCAAGGCATTGTCCTAGGGCTGGTTTTAAATCTTCCTTCTTGGCTTCTACAAGCACAACGACAGGAGCTTTAATATATAGTTGTTCTGAGGAACGACTCATGAGAAAATCAACAAAGCCCGTCAGTTCAGCTTCTGGTTCTACATTGAATTCTTCACCAGAAAAAACGCTAATTTGTCCTTGAAGTTGACGTTTGACTTCTAGCAAGACGGGATTGATAATGCCTTCAGAACGAGCTTTCTCACTACTGACTGCAATCGCCCAAGGGAGTGTTTCTTTAAGAATATCTTGAAGTAAAGGAGTTGGAGTAACAGGGGGAATTTCTGGTAGAAAGCGCTCGCCTTCAACAATTGTTAGTTGAAAATCCTCTACAGCTTTGCTCAGAGTAAATTTACTATAAGGCATGAGTCGATCGTTCTTAATTAAAGAGTTGATTGAAATCCAAGTATAACAATTCCCTAGAAATTTAATTTATGCAGCAATGTTTTGAAGGCATTGCAGTTACAGGTTATATTACACTAGTTAACTTTAATTGTGCTGCCAATACCAGACAATATAATTGAGAATTGTAAAAAGCGACTAAGCAAGTATGACTTGGACAAACAGGGATAGTGTTATGGATCGAGATAAAAAAGAACGTTTGGAAGCAAAAGGTTGGAAAGTTGGAACTGTTTCAGAATTCTTAGAGCTAACACCAGAAGAGACGGCTTTAGTTGAGATTAGATTAGCTCTAAGTCGCACACTAAATGAGCGACGACAAAGGCTGATGACGCAGGCTGAACTAGCAGACAAAATTCACTCCAGTCAACCACGTATTGCCAAGGCTGAAAATGGTGATGTTTCAGTTTCTATTGAATTACTAATACGAGCAATATTGGCTACAGGTGCAACTCCTCAAGAAATTGGACAGGTAATTGCCAGTACAGGTTCGATAATAGCATAGAGATAAGATATAGCCAAAAATTAGCGAACTACTTAAGAAATAAATAATGCACCAATAATCGTTAAGCCAGCATATCTTACTTGAGACGCGATCGCTATTCCGCGAACACCTCATCGTTTCATATCATATTGTCCCTGCAACTCCTGTCTCGTTAATCCCCTTTTTGACGACTGACTTACAAAACTGCATACCCAGTAGAACATCTAGAAGTATATTCCCTTGTCAAAAGCACAGTCATACCTCTAGATTAGAAAATTACAAGCCGAACCATGAACAACAAACATAGTAGTGAAAAAATAACTGCACTACTTGTTGCATAAGCTAACACAACTCATAGTTCAAATCATTTAATTTCTCGAACTATGTGTTTCTCGATCTCAGTTAGATTGGAAGGAACTGACGATCGCAAGCTCGGCGTGTTGTAAAAGTGTATTGCGATCGAGACAATGAGGTTTGTATTGTGGAGTTGTGGCTAGTAGTTTCTCGATTCTCATGCGAGATGCTTCAACAACCGATTCAGAAAGCCTACCACTCTCAAGAGAATCTGAAAAATCCCGAGCAATCTTGTGGGTTCGTTCTGATGATGAGCAAGGAAGGTTGCGAGATACGAGAAATAAATCGCAGCTAGCATGAAAAGTCTGTGCTACTGTTCCGCTTTGGGTATACATATCTGAGATAGCTTTCATATCCAGATCGTCAGACACAATTACCCCCTCAAATCCAAGTTCCTCTCTAAGAATGCCTTGTAAGATAGGTTGTGATAGCGTAGCAGGGAGATTTGGATCTATTTTGGAAAACAAGATATGAGCAGTCATTATAATGGGAACTTGCTTTTCAATGAGTGCTTTGAAGGTAATAAGTTCGCGATTTCGTAGTTCCTCTACAGATAAACTGAGGGTGGGTAACTCTAAGTGAGAATCAGTGCTAGTGTCTCCATGACCTGGAAAATGTTTAGCACATCCAATAATTCCTGAATCTTTTAGACCGAGGTAATAGTCAAGAATACCTCGAACAGCAATTTGCGGAGTTTCCCCAAAAGCACGAGGTCCAATAACTGGGTTGTTGGGATTGGAGAAAATATCAGCAACAGGAGACCAAGAAACATTAATGCCTAAAGACTTTAATTCTACTCCTGTAGCTGCTGCAATTTCACGAGATTTAGATTTGTAAAGTAATGCATGAGGAAATCGGGTTAGAGGTGGTGGGGTGCGATGGACTCGACCACCTTCATGATCTAGAGTGAAGAACATCGAATCGCGATCGCTGTACTGTTTTATTTGGTCTATCAACTCACTAAAACTTTGTAACCAAACTTCATAGGGAGCATCGTAACGAAAGTTTTTTTGAAAGAAAATAACCCCAATCGGTTTTAACTCATTCAATATACGCTTATCATCATCATTCAGTGTAGTTCCAGAAATACCAACAATCAGATGGTTGCCAAAACGTTGTAGTTTTTTTGTTTCTGCCATTTTCCCTCCTAACAACTGTACTAGTAGGGACGGACACAGATGCCCATCCCACAAAAACTTAATTTAATTCAGTTATGTAAATGTCATAATTTTTAGCTAAGTTATCCTAAACTTAACTTCAATTTAATCGCTTAAAGCCTTTTGGTACTTTTGTAACAGCACCTGAATTAGCTTAGGTGAAACTCGAAAGGTAGTTTGCTGTAAGCAGTTAATCGATTCGGGAAAATCTAGCAGATTTTTCCGAGCAGCTTCGTCTAACACCCCTAGTAAACCAGTTACTCTTAAACCACGGAATTGAGCAATCTGTCGTCCTAACAGATCGTCAATGATGAGTAAATTAGCTTTTTGCTGTTCTGCTAGAACAATCGCGTCTCGTTCGCCAGGATCTAAAGTCTTTAAATTTTCATCAGATAAAGTATTTACAGGCTGAACAATCAACCAGGTAGGTGGTGTCTCAATCCATACTTGTACAATAGTTGGGGAACGAGGATCTGTGAGTTCTTGACGAACAATTTCAGGAATCAGAACCTGACCGTATAATTGGTGAAGTACATCTATTTTACCTATCAATAAAAGATAACAAATAGGTGATGTATCTGACACTACTATCATTAATAGTTCAACTTTCCTTCTTGTCGTAGTTGTTCGTGAGTTTGGCGATCGTGCTCGTAATCAATTTCGTCATACTGTAAATTAATACCTTTTGCTTTAAGAAATGCATCAACTTCTAGGCGTGTAGACATTCCGAGTAACTCTCGGACTTTCCCCACACTAATAGAACCATCTATATAAGCTTCTATCACAAGCATTTCTAACAACTTTCGTTCTAAGTTGCCCCATCTGCTTTCTAAGGAATGAGCCACATCGTCTGGTAAAGCAATCTGAATCTGCGTCATATTCTTGCGTTAAGTTGTGTACAGCAATGCTTGCAAAACAAATCTTACTGTATTTGATTTGCGACTTCGTACTTTAAAGAATTTTAAATCAATCCCTCTAAAGTCTCTCTAAATTAGCATATTGCCGCAATAACTCTAGTGGGAATTAAATTAAAGGTAATAGTATTGTAAAAGTGCTACCTTTACCCAACTCACTTTGCACGTTCAAGCTACCTTTATGTGCTTGAGCGATCGCATAGGCGATCGCTAACCCCAATCCAGAACCGCCTGTACTACGAGAGCGAGCCTCATTCGGGAGGAGCTTCATTCTATAAAATCGGTTAAAAATCCGTTTTTGTTCGTGAGGAGCAATACTTATTCCACTATCGCGAACTTGTTTAAAACCCACGTAGGTGGGTTTTGCTTGTATAGCTGCGAATTCCATTCGCTTGGAAAAACAAAACTCTTAAGATTCTCGTCCTGAAGCCCAAGTATCGCGCCACTTAACAGTACCTTCTTTAGCAATGACCCAACGGCGAGTCATAATATTTTCTCGAAGGGGGGAAGTTCCTTCTCTCAACAGAGCGTATTTATAGCTGATAAGCTTACCCGCGCTTTCATTAAAGGGAATTTCGGCAAACCAAGTGTTTTGGTTGATGTACTCAAGAGGATATGCTTTGGCGATATCCCAATTACCCAATTCCGGACAGTCACCAATGAGTACGATTCGTTCGCCAGGTAGAGTACGCACGCCGTTAAGTTGAGCGCGTACAATAGTTTGCGCTTTGACTCGCTCTCCAACACGGCTTAATACAATAATACCGTGTTCTTCCAGTTGCAAGTCATAAATCTTACCATCTTTGACTTCATACTTGTTGCGAGTCATCACACAGGTATGTTCTCCATCCGGTAAATCTGTAAGGACTTCTGGTATAGTAGCAGAACCACCTCTATTGAGTGCAACAAAGCACACTGAGTCACGATAGCGGCGTACATAACAGTAGATATCAGGTGTAATATATCTTTCCCATTGACCACCCATTGATATAGCAGGATTGAGTCGTCGCAAACCAGATAGTAACCTGATATAACGATATATTTCCGTATCCGTATCCCACTTGTCCATCATTGGGCGGTTGTAAGGATCGTTACCACCGTTGGTATCATCGTGGAGATATTGTTCCGTACCGTAATAGATACAAGGAATACCGCGAGAGGTCATAACGAGGACAGTTGCTAACATTAACCTCGCCGGATCGGGATTCAAAGATTGGAAGCGGGACATATCGTGATTGTCAATGAAGGTAATGAGTTCTGTCGCCCCGCTATATCGATAATCCAAATCAAAAATGTCTTTAATCAAATAAAATCCAGCTTCAGCGCTTTCACCTAAAGCTTGCCTAATAGCTACACACAGTGCAAAATCTAAAATTGTCATGCCAGAGTTGTTGGCAAACTCTACAGAGCGATCGTCTAGAGGATGACTGTAAATCCATTCACCAAAGATAAATACATCTGGTTTGTGATTGTACATATCACCAGTAAATTCCTGCCAAAACCAGATGGGCATATGCTTGACAGTATCTACTCTTAGTGCATCAACACCCCGATCCAACCATTGTTTAATTGCTGCTTTAATGTATGTACGATACTCGATATTGTTTTCATTAAAAGTTGCAAGACCCGCAAGTTCGCAGTTTTGCACTTGCCATTCATTTTCCCAATCTTGAACTTCACCGTAGTGGTGATACCAGTGAGCTTCATCATCATTAAAGTCAGCAATTTTGACTCCATCGTCGTATAATTCACCTTTGCGACCGCTAATATCTGGGCTGCTGTGGTTGCAAACAATATCTAGCACTAGCTTCATTTTACGCTTGTGCAGTTCGTCAATCAACTTGTCAAATGTTGTATCTCTTGTTTCTTGCGTTTTGTTTAAAGAAGGTTCTTCTCCTGTGGCAATGAAACGAGGATTCATCCGTTTAAAATCCCTAGTCCAGTAACCATGCATGGCTGCATTGCCTACAAATAAATCTTCTATTTGCTCAAATAAAGGAGTCAACCAGATTGCAGTGACTCCCAGGTTTTTCAAATAATCTAATTTGTCGATAATACCCTGTAAGTCACCGCCCCAGTATTTCCCCCAATCCTGTTTGGTTGGATCGTAAAGTTCTGCGTTAGCACCTGTGCTATTCTCTAAATCACCATCGTGAAAGCGATCGACCACAATAAAGTAGAGAGTTTCCTGACGAAATTCAATATCTCTAGTAAAAAGAAACTCTAGGTCAATTTCTGTTTCTGATGGTGTTGTTTCAACAATGGCAGCGACTTCGGCACTAGCATCCTCTACTTTGTACTGCTCTTCGGAAAATAATGAGGGAGGGGTGTTTACCATATTTTGAGAACTTATTTCTAAATTTACAGCTTGTTGTGTCCGAAAACAATGTTATTTATCAAACATTGCTTATGTAGGTTGGGTTGAGGAACGAAACCCAACGTTGAATTGAATTGTTGGGTTTCGTTCCTCAACCCAACCTACGATGTCTTAACGTTTACTTTATAAATCATCTCTTAATTTTGCGCTTTTTGACTTTTGACTTGTGACTTGTGATTTTCGCTTTGCGAAGCCTGTGGCAAAATTTATAAAAGTCCTTTCACTGATAGTTCCCAGCATGAGCGCAACAACCAACACAAACCTCCCTAGTCTTTACGAACCCTTCTCCACAGAAGCCAAGTGGCAAAAATTCTGGGAAGAAAACCAAACTTACAAAGCCGACCCGAACCAAGGTAGCGAATCTTATTGCATAGTTATTCCGCCCCCCAATGTTACGGGTAGTCTGCACATGGGTCACGCTTTCGACAACTCACTCATTGATACCCTCGTGCGCTATCACCGGATGAAAGGACTCAACACCCTTTATCTTCCTGGAACTGACCACGCCAGTATCGCCGTGCAAACAATTCTAGAAAGGCAACTCAAAGCAGAAGGCAAAACTCGCTATGAGTTGGGACGCGACAAATTTCTAGAACGTGCTTGGCAGTGGAAAGCAGAATCTGAGGGAACAATTGTCAATCAATTGCGGCGCTTTGGTGTCTCGGTCGATTGGACGCGGGAACGGTTTACCTTAGATGAAGGTTTATCTAAAGCTGTAGCTCATGCTTTTAACAGTCTTTATGAAGAAGGGCTAATTTATCGCGGTAAATATTTGGTCAACTGGTGTCCGGAGTCACAATCAGCCGTCTCCGATTTAGAAGTGGACTTAAAAGAGGTTGATGGTCACCTCTGGCACTTCCGCTATCCCCTCAGTGATGGTTCTGGCTATGTAGAAGTTGCCACAACTCGTCCGGAGACAATGTTGGGCGATACGGCTGTGGCTGTAAATCCAAGTGACGATCGCTATAAGCATTTGATTGGGAAAACCCTCACTCTGCCCATTATGAATCGGGAAATTCCCATTATTGGTGATGAGTTAGTCGATCCGACTTTTGGAACGGGTTGCGTTAAAGTCACTCCCGCCCACGACCTTAATGACTTTGAAATGGGTCAGCGTCACAACCTCCCGTTCATTAATATTATGAATAAGGACGGCACTCTCAATGAGAATGCTGGTTCCTTCCAAGGACAAGACCGCTTTGTTGCCAGAAAAAATGTAGTTTCTCGTTTAGAAACCGATGGGTTTCTGGTAAGAATAGAGGATTACAAACATTCTGTGCCTTATAGCGAACGCGGTAAAGTCCCCGTTGAACCGCTCCTTTCAACCCAGTGGTTTGTGAAAATTCGCTCCATGGCAGATAGGGCGCTAGAATTTCTTGACCAGAAAAATTGTCCGGAGTTTGTTCCCCAACGTTGGACAAAGGTTTATCGTGACTGGTTAGTGAAACTGAAAGATTGGTGTATTTCTCGTCAACTGTGGTGGGGACACCAAATCCCTGCTTGGTATGCTGTCAGCGAAACGGGGGGAGAAATCTCAGACAATACACCTTTTGTAGTTGCCAAATCAGAAGCAGAAGCAAGGGAGAAATTGATTGCACAATTTGGAGAAAATGTCAAGATAGAGCAAGACCCAGATGTGCTTGATACTTGGTTTTCCTCCGGTTTATGGCCTTTCTCGACTTTAGGTTGGCCAGAACAAACTCCAGACTTAGCGACTTATTATCCTACCAGTACCTTAGTCACGGGTTTTGACATCATCTTTTTCTGGGTTGCCAGAATGACTATGATGGGTGGGCATTTTACCGGGCAAATGCCGTTTAAATCAGTTTACATCCACGGCTTGGTGTTGGATGAAAATGGCAAAAAAATGTCCAAATCTGCTGGCAATGGTATCGATCCGTTGCTCCTCATTAATAAGTACGGTACTGATGCTTTGCGTTATACCCTTATTAAAGAAGTTGCAGGTGCGGGTCAAGATATTCGCTTGGATTACAATCGGAAAACAGATGAATCCCCATCAGTAGAAGCAGCCCGTAACTTTGCTAACAAGTTGTGGAATGCTGCCCGTTTTGTGATGATGAATTTGGAGACTAGGGACTGGGGACTGGGGACTGGGCTAGATTCTTCCCAATCACGCCAGTCCGCTCAACGGGGGGAACCCCCGCACGCGGCTGGCTCCCCAATCCCTAATCCCCAATCCCTGGAATTGAGCGATCGCTGGATTCTTTCCCGCTACAATCAAGTTGTCAAACAAACAAACGACTTGTTCGCTCAGTATGGATTGGGAGAAGCAGCAAAAGGGCTTTATGAATTTATCTGGGGCGACTTCTGTGACTGGTATATCGAACTCGTAAAATCTCGCTTGCAAAAAGATGCCGAGCCAGACTCCCGCCGTGTTGCACAACAAACTCTTACTTATGTATTAGAAGGCATACTTAAGTTACTCCATCCCTTTATGCCTCATATTACTGAGGAGATTTGGCATACTCTTACCCAACAACCTACCGATTCTAAGCAAAGTTTATCCTTGCAACGTTATCCAGAACCAGATGCAAACTTAATTGACTCTGCTTTAGAAGAACAGTTTGAATTGTTGTTTGGTACGATTCGTACAATTCGTAACTTGCGAGCTGAGGCAGATATTAAGCCTGGGGTGAAGATAACAGTCAATTTACAAAGTGAAAGCACAAAGGAACAGCAAATTCTTCATGCAGGACAGCCTTATATTAAAGATTTGGCTAAGGTGGAGAATTTAACTATTTCTGACGAGCAAAAGAAAGCAACAGTTTCTGGCAAAAACTTGTCAATAAATTTGGGAAAAATAGCAGCAATTGTCGGAGCTATTTTTGTGTTTAGAATTGGGCTTGCTGTCGCTGATGCAGTAGACGACATCCCCTACTTTGGCACTTTCTTTGAACTTGTTGGTTTTGGTTATTCGGCGTGGTTTGTTGTCCAGAATATCTTGTTAGCTGAGAGAAGAAAAAAATTCTGGGAGCAGTGGTTCCCACCAACGGTTGAAGAAAATCCACCGCAAATCGAAACTCAAGAACCAGAACAAGCAATTGCAGGTGTTGTGGGTACTGTGCAGGTAGTCATTCCCCTTAAAGGCGTTGTTGATGTTGACACGTTGCGAGCTAAGCTAGAAAGAAGCCTTAGCAAAGCAGAAAGCGAAGCTCAATCTCTGCGTGGAAGACTCAGCAATTCCAAATTTGTGGATAAAGCACCTCAAGATGTAGTACAAGGAGCAAGAGATGCTTTGGCAGAAGCGGAAAAACAAGCAGAAATTTTACGCGATCGGCTTCGTGGGTTAGTATAGCGATTGAGTTTGCTAAAATTAAGAACCCAGACAACCGTTATGCTATATCTAGCTCAGGTGCATAAAAATGACTTTCTAGACCAGCTTCAGTTGCGGTTGTTGGCACGTCAGGAAGCTGAACATATGTGGGTTACGATACCAGAAGAAGCTTTTATTCTTTTGGGAAAAGGAAAAGTTTTAGCAGAAAAGCTACTTGTTCTAGTAGAACTTTCCCCCACAGGTGATATCCAGAGTTTGGAAGAAGCCACCGATTGGTTGCTAAATTTGGTGCAGACCTACCTCGCCAATGGTATTACGCCAGAATTCTTGCAACAGGAAACTGAGCGAGCAGAACAGTGGCGACAAAACTTAACATTACAAAATCAAGATCTAGCCCGTCGTTCTTTAGAGT
Organism: Scytonema hankhaensis NUACC26; assembly: GCF_045865695.1. NCBI lineage: Bacteria > Bacillati > Cyanobacteriota > Cyanophyceae > Nostocales > Scytonemataceae > Scytonema > Scytonema hankhaensis. The sequence continues at coordinate 6,959 of NZ_BAACAP010000193.1, read as the reverse complement.
TGGAAGCCCGTAGAGAGCAAATTCAAGCCTTAGAAGAAAGCCTGAAACGGGAGAAAAACGGTGCAAAGGATGAAGAAGCGAGGTCTTAATAGTAGGCGGACAGTTATCACTCATAATTGGTAACTGTTCGCAACTCTATTAAGCTCCTAAATTATTTGTGAGAATTTGAAATTATTGTGACCCCCCTGTAGTCCCCCCTTGGTAAGGGGGGACGGCGTTAGCAGGGGGGTGAATTTTCTGACAACTCATTTAAGATTGCAATATCTCGCATATAGCAATCCTAAATCATTTACAAACAATTGTATGTACTTAATGGTGGGCAATGCCAATGCCCACCATTAAGTCTTTTGGTGGGCATTACCCACCCTACTTGTATTTTGCAAATTAGATAGGATTACTATAGTTAAGTTGAAGTTATCATTTATAAAATAAACTTATATTTTACAGATAGTGCTATTTTTCAAATTTATCTTTAAACTGCTTAATAGTAGTTTACAGACACACAACAATGCTTAACTTCATTAGAAACAATCCTTATCAGAACGACTGTATCGGCTTCCAATTTAACAGCAACGATTTACTTCAACCGATTCGTGGCTGGTTCGATCGCATCGAAATAACCAGCCCCAAAATTGCTCATTTTCTTTGCAAACTGATTCCAGTACAGTGTCCTTTTGAGCGAGACATCTATCTTTTTGGTCAAAAAGTAGCCCATATTCCGCCTCTTTGTAAACTCAATCCCTTTTACGAGCAAGTTTCCAGCCTGCGGTTTCGCGCCCTTTGCTACCTAGCTGATGAATGTGGAGAAGATGTGCGCTGCTACTGTTGAAGTCATACCTGACTAGAGCAAAACCAAACAGAAAAGCTTAACTAAGAAGAACTGATGAACGCACAGCAAGCCAATGACTTCGACAAAATTAGCCTCACTGCTTTTATGGTGAGCTTAGCCCGACAGTTCACGGACATTCCCTATGCTCAGGAGTTGGCGCAATTGGTAGAAGCGCAAAGATTTGTAGAGCAATCTTTGCCGCAAAATCAAGATAAGAGCGTTTTGCTAACTGCTCGTGTGGAAGCTCGCTACAAAGCTATTAACCAAGTGATGGCTCAATATGAAGAAATAACGCAAGTTCTAGAACTTGCATCTGGGTTGCTACCGCGTGGTATGACCTTATCTTATGACTCTAACATCACTTTTATAGAAACCGATCTGCCTGCAATGATTCGCTGTAAACAGCAACTTGTTGAGCAACTTATTGGAGAACGTCCCAACCTGCACTTTATAGAACTTGATGCTACTGACAGTCCCAACCGTTTTTTTAAAAGTACCGTGCATTTTCAAGCAGGACAACCCGTCATGCTTTTGTGCGAAGGGCTTCTGACGCACCTGACACTTTCAGAAAAACAACAAGTGTGCGCTAACGTCCGAGAAATCCTTCGCACTTACGGTGGAGTCTGGATTACTCCTGATTTTATTGATACAGCTAGCTTTTCGCGATCGCTACAAAACGACCCTGATTTACAGAAGCTCATACAAACAGGAACCAACTTTACAGGCAGATCTATAGTCGATAATAATTTTGTAACTCCCAACCAAGCGAGACAATTTGCTAACGAGCAAGGCTTTGGCGTAGTGGAGTACAGTATGCTGAATGTAATAAACGAGTTAAGCTCCTTAGAAATTTTAGGCGTTGATGCAGAAGTGGTTGAGAAAATGCTTGCAACTCAATCTGTATTTGCGCTGACTCTTGAATAACCGATTCAATTATTCACTGGTATCTCAGTCCTCTTGGGGGAAGTATTTGATTGGGATTTGTTCGCAATCCTCCATTGGTACTGTTGGGATTGAGATATATGCCGCCTGAGTTTTTCTTCTCATTCTTAATGATGACACGTGTTCCATTACGGTAATAGAAAGTTTTTGTACCATTACCGTTGTCGATTGTGTTGGTAGGATACAGTGTATCATTAGTTGGTGTAGTAATTCTGCCGTTATTCGGAGCAATGCGAGTTCCAGAAGGATACTTTAGGTAGTTGCCCGTACCTTGCGCTCCATAGGAATCAAGATCGCTTTGCGCCCACACTAGTTGAGGTGTTAAAGAGCCTAATACTGCTACGCCAGTTATAAAGAGTTTTTGGAATGCACTATTCCTGGAAATCATAAAATTTCTCTTATATAGTCTGTATCTACTATTATGTATCTTTTTGTTGATAGTATTTTCTATCTAGAGGAATCCTCAATAAGTTATAAAATACACGTATTAGTAGGGTGGGCATTGCCCACCAGTAGTATCATATGGTGGGCAATGCCCACCCTACAGTACTAATATTTTTTCACAAATCAGATAGGATTGCTATAGAATTGATATATGATTTTAGAAGTTGCAATTCTCCAGATAAAACCAGGAAAAACTCAGGAAGTTGAGACAGCTTTTAAGCTAGCCTCGTCAATTATTTCCTCAATGCACGGCTATATTAATCACGAGTTACAAAGGTGTTTGGAAGTAGAAAATCAGTACATTCTACTCGTGCGTTGGCAAAACCTAGAAGACCATACTGTCTGCTTTCGTCAATCGCCAGAATATGAACAGTGGCGTCAACTGCTCCATCATTTTTACGAGCCATTTCCCACCGTAGAACATTATGAAATGGTATTTAGTAACCAAAAACTATAACACTTGGAATATAACTTGTTTATCTAACAAAAAAATCTAGGATTTGAAGCAGAAGAAACTCATAGTTTTCATTTTGAATTCCTTCTGCACTTAGCCTTTTATTGGAATTAAAACAATCGAAAAATGAACGGATAACGGAAAGGTTCATCAGGCTTGCTAAAACAATGTAATAATGCCCAAATTGTTAGTCCCCAGTGTAGTAAAAAACCAAACGCAACAACTGGGAAGAACAAAATTCCACCAAGCCCAAAGGTGATCCAAGCTAAAATTCCTATGGGTACTCCTATGACAGTTGCCCAGAACCAAACATTAAAGTGAAAATTAATGGATTCTTTCGCGTTACTTTTAACAACCGGGTCATCCGAAATTAAGTTGATGATAATTGGAATTCCAATCGAAAACAATGCTGTGCTGAAGAAAATCGCACCATGACTTAGAGCCGATAGCAATTTTCGCTTATCAGAATCGTATGTAACTTGCATCCTAGAAGCTCCTTGGTTCTCTCTATAGCTCTAATTTTAAATGGCAACTGACAGGTTTTATATTACAGATTACCGTACTTTCAAAAATCGTGTATCTGGGTTTCTGACTTTTATGAGGGTATGTTTATATAACCATCATATATTTGAAGTTCCTCCTTTTTAAGCTAAGGTGTATGCCTGAGTTGAATTTACCCCACCCTAACCATCCCCGATGGATTGGGAAGAGAACTAGAAAGTTAAATTTACCCCACCCTAACCATCCCCGATGGATTGGGGAGGGAACTAGAAATCCGATTTCCCCAAGCTATGGAAATATTGTTGGAGAAAAATGTAGCAGCCGTTAGAAAGGGGAGGGAGCTAGAAATATGATTTCCCCCCTTTCCCAGAAAGCTAGAAATCCGATTTCCCCCCAATCCATCGGGGGGACTAAGGGGGGTAAATTAGGCAGCTAAATGAGACTTTTAAAAACACACCCTAGCCCTCTCCTCAATCAACGCTTTTTGTAATTTCGGATTTCTTTATGAATTTTCTTCCATCGTTCTTTCTCCAATAAATTCAACCTTTGGTCTTGCTTGCGAGCAAGATAATTCAGTTCTTTTTGCAACTTTTGATAGTTCAGAAACCTTTGATAGTCCAGCGTTCCTTCATCTAATGCTTGTTGCACTGCACAACCTGGTTCGCGCTCGTGTTGGCAATTTCGGAAACGACACTGCTGTGCCAACATTTCAATATCTGCAAATGTTTCTTGCAAGCCCTCGTCTCCCGACCAAACTTGGAGTTCTCGCATACCGGGCGTATCCACAATTAAACCACCTGATGGCAGTAAAATTAACTCTCGATGGGTGGTTGTGTGCTTCCCTCGATCGTCTCCTTTTCTTACCGCTTGCACGGTTTGAACTGCTGTTCCTATGAGTTGATTGACAATCGTGGATTTACCAACACCAGACGATCCCAGTAGAGCCACTGTTTGTCCGGTTTGGAGGTAAGGCTTTAAGCCATCCAATCCTTGAGAGGTACTAGCACTTAAAACTATAATGGGAACACCAAGTGCAACCGCTTCCACTTCAGCAACACACTGTTCCACACGATCGCACAAGTCTGCTTTATTAAGAATGACAACGGGATTTGCTCCGCTATCCCAAGCTGTAATCAGGTAACGTTCTATTCTTCTGGGGTTAAAGTCTCCATCCAATCCTGAGACTAAAAACACTGTGTCAACGTTAGTCGCAACAATTTGTTCTTCCGTTTTACCACCTACAGTCTTGCGGGAAAATTTGCTTTTTCTAGGTAAAATTGCTTGGATCGTTGCGCGTCTTTCAGAATCCCTGACGTGAATAACAACCCAATCCCCGACAGCTGGAAAGTCTGTAGAGTCATTGGCTTGATATCTTAGTTTACCTGTAACTTCTGCTGAAAGTTCTCCGCGATCGCTATAAAGGACATAGGTATTTTTATGTTCGATAGCAACTCTCCCAACCGTAAATCCTGGTTGGCGTAATGGTTCAAAGCTAGAAGCAAAAAAATCGCTCCAGCCCAAACAATTCAAATTCATTTGTATTTCCTCGGTGCGTGCAATTTTTTTGGCACAAGGTTCACAGAGGAATTGCCTGGTTCATTCCTAGAAGATGGAGGACTGAACGATAATCTCTGTGTCTTGTGTCGAATATTGTGAAAAAGCCAAAGTAACTTTGACGGCTACAAATACAGTCATCGTTTGTCCTCCTTGTGTATGTGATAATGTTATCAACAATCTTTCTACTGTGAATTCCGGACGTACTAAATCCTGTTATTTAAAAAAAGTTCACGTGAAAACACAACTGTGAAAAGAAAGTGGGTTTTTCAGCTTTTACTGGTTGCTAGCTTAGGACGCATGGGTATGCAACCAGATCTAACATCATCCGTCGTTTTTGGGTTGTCGATGACTGTGGACGCTCTTGATACAACGGTAGACTTTCTCAATATTCTCTGAAACTCTTACCAATAAAGAACAACAAATGACAAGTGACAGCCCTAGAGCGCCGGTCCAGTAGAAGATATGGACAAATCAGGCAAAGTGTGTATGACACGAGCGGCAACTCAGGTACAGCAAAGGTATTGATTTGATAGCATTGAGAGTCAAGCATTTCCAGTGCTTGTTTATTGCAATCAAGACGGGTAAACTTGTATCTTGCACTCTTTGAGTCAAACTCAGACAAAGCAAAAATATCAGCGATTACCTTCGGTAGAGCTTCGCTTAACGCATTACCTTCTTACGCACGGTTTTTATCGCGTTAATTAAGGGATTGAACTTGATACTAGGTTATGAAATGACATCAATTTTCTGGCGGCATTATGGCTAGTAGACATATCCAGATTCTCTAAAATTGCCCAACCATTATCATTACAAATCTTGAAACTTCAATCCCAACAAAAAAATCAATATATCAAGCGATGAAAACAAAATAGAAAAGTGCAAGCCATGTTATTAGAGCCGCAACGACACTCCGGGCGGCGAGCAATAAAAGAATAAATGCTTTTGTTAAAAAACTAGTTCTTCGTTAGACTTATACAAAAATTCAGAAAGTAATGTTTTCCTAATTATTGGCAAAAAATCCGTATCAAACTAATACATTGATTGGGATTTTCTAGAGTTCAAATCCTATTTAATTATCCTTATCTTTCAGATCGCTAAAACATGGACTTTTTGTCAACTGCAATATTCCACAGCATCATTGCATAACCAGTCATTCACAAAACCTACCATTTAACACCAGCGCTACTTTCATCATCTGCTCTCTGAAGAGTCTATTTTCTTTTTATCGTATTTCTGTATTTTTTTGGCTTTGTCTGGCAGGGTAAGCGTTTGTTATTTATCATGGTTGGTCACTTTCATGTCAATCTAGATATGTATACTCGCCACTATGCCACCAGAAAAATTGATGTGATTTTATGACTTAGTATCAAGTTCAATCCCTTCTTGAGCGCGATAAAAACCGTGCGTAAGAAGGTAATGCGTTAAGCGAAGCTCTACCGAAGGTAATCGCTGATATTTTTGCTTTGTCTAAGTTTGACCCAAAGAGTGCAAGATACAAGTTTACCCGTCTTGATTGCAATAAACAAGCACTGGAAATACTTGGCTCTCAATGCTATCAAACTAATACCTTTGCTGTACCTGAGTTACCGCTCGTGTCACACACACTTTGCCTGATTTGTCAATATCTTCTACTGGCTCGGCGCTCTAGCCCCCGATAAATTGGGGGGCTATGTGTAAGTCCTGCATATATTACCAAATATGCTCAGTGTCAATATTTACAAAATCTGATAAACTCAACATTTTTTCCTCTCTCCTTAATAAATTTTAGCTGGCTAGTATTTATTGTTTGCTTTCCATATCATTTATTGGGATAAGTAAAATCAGAATATGCACTCCCTTCGAGAGGATTGGAAAATTTAATTCTGTAAAAATGCTTGGAAATTCCTGCCAGCAAGTAATACGTAAATTTCTGCTGCTCCTTTATTTTTACCATCTGCATAAATCAATAATGGTGTTTCTAATAAGTCAGGTAAATGGATCTGAACATTACTGAGTCAAGTCATGAGAGTCATCTATGAAAGTTAACATCACTGCAATCAAAGCTAAGATCGTTGCAATGTTTGCTCTGCTTGCTACGACTGGTGCTAGTTTACCTGGAGCGAATATTAGACCTCCTGCACGATAGAACTCATTTGATATCTTTTGTTGTGTCTTAAGAGGATGTTTGAAAAGTCTTTTCATTAGTAGCAACAGATTCAAGATCCCCCTAAATCCCCCTTAAAAAGGGGGACT